>DASZVK010000363.1:0-4688 GCA_035547175.1 Solirubrobacteraceae bacterium | reverse complement strand
GGCGGGCCGGGCGCCGCCCGCGCCGCGGCGCCGCTGCCGGTCGTCGCGACGACGACGCAGCTCGGCGACTTCGTCCGCCAGGTCGGCGGCGCCGACGTCAAGGTCACGCAGATCCTGCGGCCCAACACCGACCCGCACGAGTACGAGCCGCGCCCCAGCGACGTGCGCGGGACGGCCGGCGCCAGGCTCGTCGTGCAGAGCGGCAACCGGCTCGACCGGTGGATGGCGAAGGTCGTCTCCGAGTCGGGCGCCAAGCCGGCGATCCTGACGATCGCGCCCGCGCACACGCCGCAGCGGATCGCGGGCGAGAGGTCGGGCCCGGAGGCGTCGCGCTTCGACCCGCACTGGTGGCACGACCCGCGCAACGCCGAGGCCGCCGTCGCGGCGATCCGCGACGCGCTGTCGAAGGCGGACCCGGCCGCGAAGGCGCGCTTCGCCGCCAATGCCAAGCGCTACCTCGCCCAGCTGCGCGCGCTCGACGCGGGCATCGCCCGCTGCTTCGCCGCCGTGCCGAGGTCCGAGCGCAGGCTCGTCACCGACCACGACGCGTTCGGCTACTTCGCGCGGCGCTACGGGATCACGGTCGTCGGCGCGGTGATCCCCTCGCAGACGACCCAGTCGCAGCCCTCGGCCGGCGACGTCGCCAGGCTCGTCAAGCTGATCGAGCGCGAGCACGTCAAGGCCGTCTTCCCCGAGAGCTCGATCAACAAGAAGCTCGCCCAGGCGATCGCCAGGCAGACCGGGGCGTCGTCGCGCTACACGCTCTACGGCGACACGCTCGGCCCGAAGGACTCCGACGGCGCTACATATCTGGCCATGGAACGCCACAACGCCGACGCGATGATGCGCGGGTTCACCGGGGGCTCGCGCGGGTGCGCGATCTCGTCGTCGCCGAGTCGCTGAGCGCCGGCTACGGCGACCGCGTCGTCCTGCGCGACGTGTCGTTCACGGCGCGCGCGGGCGAGCGGATCGCCGTGCTGGGGCCCAACGGCGGCGGCAAGACGACGCTGCTGCGCGTGCTGCTGGGCGAGATCGAGCCGCTCGCCGGCCGCCTCGAGCGTCCGGCGCGCTGCGCCGTCGTCCCCCAGACCGAGCGCTCGCGGCTGGACTTCCCGGTCAGCGCGCTCGACGTCGCGACGATGGGCACGGTCGGGACGCTGCCGTGGTGGCGGCGGCCGGGGCGCGCGCAGCGCGCGGCGGCGCGCGCGGCGCTCGAGGCGATCGGCCTGGCCGACAAGGCGCAGGCGACGTTCGGCGACCTCTCGGGCGGCCAGCGCCAGCGCGTGCTCGTCGCCCGGGCGCTCGTGCGCGACGCGCCGGTCGTGCTCCTCGACGAGCCGTTCAGCGGCCTCGACGCCGTCAGCGCCGAGGGCCTCGAGCGGCTGATCGCCGAGCTGGCGGCGGACGGCCGGGCGCTGCTGGTCGCGACGCATGACGTCGAGCAGGCGCGCCGCTGGGATCGCGTGCTGTGCCTCAACGGCCGCCAGGTGGCGTTCGGCGCGCCGGCCGACGTGCTCACGCGCGAGGTCCTCGAGGCGACCTACGGCGAGGCGATCGTGACGCTCCCGGGCGCCGGCGACGAGGCGATCGTCCCGCCGCACCACCACCATGACGGCCACGCGCACGAGCACGCGTGATCGCCGCGATCGGCAACGCGCTGGCCGACCCGTGGAGCAGCGAGCTGCTGCGCCGCGCGTTCCTCGAGGTCGCGCTGCTCGGCGTCGCCGGCGGCGCGCTCGGCTGCTGGGTCGTGCTCTACGAGCTCTCCTACAGCGCCGAGTCGCTGGCGCACGCGCTGCTGCCGGGGCTCGTCGTCGCGGCGCTGACGGGGCTGCCGCTGCTGGTCGGCGGCGCCGCCGGGCTGCTGGTCGCCGCGCTCGCGATCGCGCTGGCCGGGTCGATCCCGGCGATCGGCCGCGACACGGCGGTGGCCGTCGTCGTGACGGCGCTGTTCGGGCTCGGCGCGCTGCTGGCGCTCTCCCCCGCGACGCCGGCCGGCCTCGAGAGCCTGCTGTTCGGCGACCCGCTCGGCGTGTCGGACGCCGACCTCGCGATGGCGGGCGCGCTCGCGCTCGTCGTCGTGCTGGCGCTGGGCGCGCTGCACGGCCGCCTGCTGGTCGTCGGCTTCGACCGCTCGGTCGCGCGCGCGCTCGGCGTTCGCGCGCTGGCCGTCGACGTCGCGCTGCTGGTGCTGATCTGCGTCGCGCTGCTGGTCGCGGTGCAGGGGCTCGGCAACCTGCTCGTCGTCGCCGTGCTCGTCGCGCCGGCGAGCGCCGCGCGGCTGGTGTCGCGGCGCATGGCGGCGATGCTCGTCTCCAGCGCGGCGATCGCCGTCGCGGCCGGGATCGCGGGGCTGTACGTCTCCTACTACGCCCACACGGCGGCGGGCGCGTCGATCGCCGCCGCGCTCGTCGCCTCGCTGCCGCTCGCCTGGCTGGCGCGCGCGCTCAGCGGCAGCGCGCGCAGACTCCGTGGAGCGTGACGTCGTGCCCGGAGACGTCGAAGTCGACGCGCCGCGCGACCGCGCCGATCGCGCGCTCGAGCTCCTCGTCGCCGAACGGCACGAGCTTGCCGCAGCGGTCGCAGAGCAGGTGGTGATGGTGGTGGCGCCCGTCCGGGTGGCGCGGCTCGTAGCGGGCGACGCCGTCGCCGACCTCGACGCGCGCGACGAGCGCCAGCCCCTCGAGCTCCTCGAGCACGCGGTAGACGGTCGCCCGGCCGACGACGCGCTCGGAGCCCCTCAGGCGCTCCTCGATGTCCTGGGCGCTCAGCGCGCAGCCCTGGCCGCCGAGCAGCTCGAGGATCGCGCGCCGGGCGCCGCCGCGACGGTACCCGGCGGCCGCGAGGCTCTGGGCGGCGTGCTCGGCCCAGGCGTCGATCTGCGCTGCCTTCGCCACGACACCCATGCTACGGCGGCGCTCAGGGGTCGCCGGCCAGGAACGCCCACGCTGACACCACGAGCAGCAGCGTCATCAGGCAGGCGCTGGCCACGCACCACTGGCAGATCGCGTGGATGCTGAACAGCTCGCGGTAGGTCAGGTAGGCCGAGAAGCCCCAACCGACGAGCACGGCCGTCAGCGTCGCGACGCGAGCCGTCTCGCCGCGCACGGCGAGCGTCGCGAGGATCGCCGTGTAGCCGACCAGGCCGATCGTCGCGACCGGGACGCCGGCGAGCTTGGACCACTTCGACGACTGCACCGTCTCGCAGCCGCCGCCGCCCGAGATGCACAGCGGGTGCAGGCCGCGGTAGTGGACGTAGGTCAGGTAGGCCGCGATCCCCCAGCCGAGCACGGCCAGGACGACGCTCGCCGCGAGTCGGACGCGCGCGCTAGGCAACCGCGTCGTAGCCGCTCTTGATGTCGTCCAGCGAGTACGACGGCAGCGTCTGGGTGCCCTTGGGCCCCTTCAGGACCAGCGTCGGCGTCGCCGACGCGCCGGCGGCGCTCGCCGCGGAGGCGTCCGCGGAGACCTGGTCGGAGAGCTTGGCGATCTTGCGGTCGGCCTGCCAGCGCTTGACGTCCAGGCCCTTGATCTGCCTGGCGATGCCCGTCAGGTAGGCCTCGTCGACGTATGCGGTGCCCTCGTCGCCCTGCTGGTGGTAGAAGAGCTCGACGAACTGCCATGCCTTGTCCTGCCGACCCGCGGCGTAGGCGGCGACCTGCTGGGTGTGGAAGACGGACGGGTCGGGGCTCGCCGTCTCCAGCGAGCGGTAGACGATGCTCATCTTCCCGTTGGCGACGTAGTTGGCGATCACGTCGGGCAGGATCTGCAGGCTGAAGTCGCGGCAGACCGGGCACTGCAGGTCGCCGAAGTAGGTCATCTGCACGGGCGCCGACGCGCGGCCCAGGCGCATGCCCGACTGCGGCGCGCCGGCCAGCTCCTGGTCGACGGCCTTGACGAGCGAGGTCGCCTCGGAGCCCGCCTTGATCAGGTTCGAGCTCGAGCCCTTCGAGCCGCCGCCCGAGCTGACCGCGATCGCCACGACGACGATGATGACGGCGACCCCCACCCCGCCGCCGAGCAGCTTCATCCGCCGCGCGCGCTGGTCGGCCCGGGTCGCCTCCCGCTGGGCCGCCTCGCGCGCGGCGCGCGCCTGCTCCTTCTGCTCCTTGCGACTGGCCAACTCGTCCTCCGCTCGGGTCCGTGTCGCGAACACCCTAGATGATCGGCATCGCCAGCCCGCGGGGGCTCACGGCGCCGTCAGCAGCTCGTCGGCCAGGCCCAGCACGTCGGGATCGAGATGCCCGCAGACGACGTCGCGCAGGATCGCGCGCAGGTGGCCGGCCAGCTCGTCGGCGATCGCGCGCCCGCCGACGTTGGCGCCGTGGCCGGCGACGATCGCGCGCTCGACCGAGACGGCATGCGCGACGCGCTCGGCGACCTCGTCGCGGTCGGCCTCGTCGGCGCACAGCACGGCGACGCGCGGCCCCAGCATGCCGCTCTCGGGACCCTCCGGCTCGAGCAGCGCGCGCAGCGCCAGCAGGTGGTCGGTGAGCCGCTGCGCGGGCGGGCGCTCGCAGCCCATCTCGAAGCGCGCCAGCGCCCACGGCACCGGACCGCCGCGCGGCAGGCGCCGCGAGACGAGGTTGCAGAACGCGCGCAGCTCGTCCTCCTGGGCGGCCGTGAGCACGAGCGTGCCGTCCGGGCGACCGCCGGCGCCGGTCGGCGCGATCTGCCATGGCCCGCCC
>DASZVK010000362.1:0-9219 GCA_035547175.1 Solirubrobacteraceae bacterium | reverse complement strand
TGCAACGCGCAGATGACGCCCGCGCAGGTGCGCGAGCACGTCCGCCTCGACGACGCCGGCGCGGCGCTGCTGTGGCGCGCCTACGACGCCGGCCGGCTCAGCGCCCGCGGCCACCACCGCGTCCTCAAGGTCGCGCGCACGATCGCCGACCTCGCCGACCGCGACGCCGTCACGATCGACGACGTCCGCGCCGCGCTCGGCTGGCGGCTCGACGACGCGCCGGGCGGCTAGCGCGCGGCGCCCGCGGCTCGCTCGTCGCCCGATCCTCGGGGGTGGCCGACGTTGAGCACGACTATCGGGCCGAAGGTCGGCCACCCCCGCTGCCGAGGGCCAGCCTCGACGACGCGCCGGCCGATCGCTAGAGCGCGAGCTGCTGGTAGGCCGTCGAGGCGAACGACAGGCGATGCAGCGGCGAGACGCCCTGGCGCTGGATCGCGTCGCGGTGCTCGGGGGTCGAGTAGCCGACGTGGGCGGCGAACTCCCAGCCCGGGTGCAGCGCGTCGGCGCGGCGCATGAAGCGGTCGCGCGTGACCTTGGCGACGATCGACGCCGCCGCGATCGCGGCGCTCGTCGCGTCGCCGCCGACGACGGGCCGCTGGTCGTGGCCGAAGTCGGGGACCGGGAAGCCGTCGGTCAGGCAGATCGCGCCGGGCAGCGCCACGCGGATCAGCGCGTCGCGCAGCGCCGCCAGGTTGGTGACGTGCAGGCCGCGGCCGTCGATGCCGGCCACGCAGCGCGAGACGACGGCGACCTTCGCGGCCGTGCGCATCACGACCGGGTAGAGCTCCTCGCGCGCCTGCGCGGTGTGCTGCTTGGAGTCGTTGAGCGCCGACAGCGCGCGCCGCTCGGCGATGCCGAGCGCCTCGACGTCGAACAGCACCGCGGCGGCGACCAGCGGGCCGGCGAGGCAGCCGCGCCCGGCCTCGTCGGCGCCGGCGACCCAGCGCGAGCCCAGCTCGCGGTCGAAGCGGAACAGCCTGCTGCCCGTCGAGCGCGCCGGGCGGCGGCGGGCGGCGCGACGCGACGCCTTAGAGGAAGCCGATCCGGTCGATGGGCCAATAGGTGGCGAAGGCGCCACCGATGATCCACTTCTTGGGGACGGGTCCCCAGTAGCGGCTGTCCTCGGACTCTCCACGGTTGTCGCCCATCATGAACCAGTGGTCGGGCGGAATCGTGATCGTCTTCGGGTAGTTGCAGTCCTCCGTGCTCGAGCACGGCGCTATGTAGGGCTCCTTGAGGCGCCTGCCGTTGAGGATCACGTGCCCGCCGACGATCGACAGGCGGTCGCCGGGGCCGGCCACGACGCGCTTGATGAAGTTGACCTTCGACTCCCGCGGGTCGTTCCTCGGGCACGGCTCGCCGTCGGCGTTGTCGACGCCGCACATCCCGTTCGGGCCCTTGCCGCCGGTGCCCGCGTCGGCGGGCGCGGGCGGGTGGAAGACGACGATGTCGCCGACGTGCGGGTCCTTGAAGTGCGTGCCGATGCGGTCGACGAGCACGCGCTGGCCGATCTTCAGCGTCGGCAGCATCGAGCCGCTCGGGATCCGGTAGGGCTTGATCAGCACCGCCTGGATGCCCAGCGCGAGGCCGAGCGCGACGGCGATGATCACGACCAGCTCGACGAGCTGGGCGCCGGCCGACTTCTCCTTCTTGGCCTCGTCCGCCTTGCGGCGCCGGGGCAGAAGGGAGATCACGCGCTCTCGGCGTCGGCCTCGGCGGGGGCCTCGGTGGCCTCCGTCGCGGGGGCCTCGGCGACGGCCTCGGCGGTCTCCGTCGTGGGAGCCTCGGCGTCGCCGGCGGTCTCGGCGGTCTCGGTCGCCGTGGCCTCGGTCTCGGCGGCGAGGTCGACGCCGCCCTCGGCGTCCACGGCCTCGTCGGCCGTCTGGCCGGACGCGTCGGTCGCGCCGTCGGCCTGCGGGTAGAGCAGGCCCGCCTCGACGGCCTCCTCGGGGCCGGTGTAGCGGCGCTCGCGCACGCGGGCGCGCTTGCCGACGCGATCGCGCAGGTAGTAGAGCTTGGCGCGGCGCACGTCGCCGCGAGCGGCGACCTCGATGCGCTCGATCTTGGGCGAGTGCAGCGGGAACGTGCGCTCCACGCCGACGCCGAACGACTGCTTGCGGACGGTGAACGTCTCGCGCACGCCGTGGCCCTGGCGCTTGATGACGACGCCCTCGAAGACCTGGGTGCGGCGGCGGGTGCCCTCGATGACCTGGAAGTGGACCTTGACGCGGTCGCCGGCCTGGAACTGGGGCACGCGGCGCAGCTGCGCGCGCTCGATGCTGTCGAGGACGGTGCTCATGGCTCTGATCAGAGAGACGCCGGGGCGGGCTCGCCCCGGCGGCGGCGAACCATGGTAGCGCGGTCGGGTGCCCGGTCAGCCCTGCGAGCCCAGCTCGGCGCTGCGCGCGCGCCGCCACGTGCCGATCTCCTCGTGATGGCCCGAGAGCAGCACGTCGGGCACCCTCCAGCCGCGGTACTCGGCCGGGCGCGTGTAGTGCGGGTACTCGGGGTTGCCGCCCAGCGCCGAGCTGAACGACTCCTCGGTCGCCGACTCGGCGTGGCCCAGCGACCCCGGCAGCTTGCGCAGCACCGCGTCGGCGACGACCATCGCCGCCAGCTCTCCGCCGGCCAGCACGTAGCGGCCGATGCTGAGCGTGTCCGAGCAGAAGTGCTGGACGATGCGCTCGTCGAAGCCCTCGTAGCGGCCGCACAGCAGCGTCAGCTCCTTCTCGGCGGCCAGCTCGGTGACGTAGGCCTCGTCGAGCAGCCGCCCGCCGGGGACCAGCGCGATGATCCGCCGGCGGCGGCGCAGGTCGACCGGGTCGGCGCCGTAGAAGGCGCGCAGCGCGCGGTCCATCACGTCGACGCGCAGGACCATGCCCGCGCCGCCGCCGAACGGCGTGTCGTCGACCTGCCCGCCGCTGAGCGGCGTGTGCTCGCGCGGGTTGAGCGTGCGCAGCTCGTGGCCGTGGGCGATCGCGTTGGCGACGTGGCGCTGGACGCGGAACCACTCGAACCACTCGGGGAACAGGGTGACGACGTCGAGCTGCATGCCCGTGCTCAGCCGGCCTCCGCGTCGAGGCCCAGGAACGCGGCGTCGACCTCGATCCGGCGCGCCTCGAGGTCGATCATGACGATCGCGTCGCGGACGAGCGGCACCAGCGTGCCGGCGCCGAGGCGCAGCAGGTCGCAGGACGGGTAGGCGAGCATCTCCTCGACCCGCCCGAGCTCGCGCCCGCCGGCCAGCACGGCGCAGCCGACGAGGTCGTCGGCCCAGTACTCGTCCTCGCCCAGCGGCGGCGCGCCGGCGCGCGAGACGCGCAGCTCGCGGCCCCGCAGGGCCTCGGCGCCGTCGCGGTCGGCGGCCAGCGCGAGGCGCACGATCGGGCGCGCGTCGGTGCCCTTGCGGGCGACCACCTCGGTGCGCTGCTCGCCGACGAGCACCTCGGCGCCGACGGGCAGCAGCGCCGGCGCCGCCGCGGCGACGTAGAACGAGCCGTCGAGCCCGTGCGGCCGGCCGACGCGGCCGGCGACCAGGAGATCAGTCAACGATGTCGACGAGCACCCGCGTGCCCTCGCGCGTGGCCGCGGCCTTGACCACGGAGCGCAGGGCGTTGGCGGTGCGCCCGCCGCGGCCGATGATCTTGCCGTAGTCCTCGGGGGCGACGGCCAGCTCGAGCACGACGGTGCCGTCGTCCTCGGTGAACGCCTCGACCTCGACCGCCCCGGGGTCGTCGACCAGCGTCCGGGCCAGCTCCTCCAGCAGCTCGCTCGGCGACGTGGCCATCGCCCGCCTAGGAGATGCCCGCGATCTTCAGGAGCTTGCGGACCTGGTCGGTCGGCTGGGCGCCCTGGCCGAGCCAGTGGCGGACGCGCTCCTCGTCGAGCGAGACCGTCGACGGGTCGGTCTGCGCGTTGTAGCGGCCGACGGTCTCGATCACGCGGCCGTCGCGCGGCGAGCGCTGATCGGCGACGACGACCCGCCAGACGGGGTCCTTGCGCCCGCCGATGCGGGTCAGTCTCATGCGAACGGCCATAACGACGCCGCAGGGTAGCGCGTTTGCCCTACCGGGCAGCGCGCATCAGCGCGCCGAGATCCGGCATCTTGCCGCGGCCGAGCTGGCGCATCAGCTTGCGCATCTGGTCGAACTGCTTGACGAGGCCGTTGACCTGGGAGACGGTCGTGCCCGAGCCCTTGGCGATGCGCAGCCGCCGCGAGCCCTTGATCAGCTCCGGGCGGCGGCGCTCCTCGGGGGTCATCGAGAGGATGATCGCCTCGACGCGGTCGACCTGGCGGTCGTCGACCTTCAGCCCGCGCATGCGCTCGCCGGCCATGCCGGGCAGCATCCCCAGCACGCTCGACAGCGGCCCCATGCGGCGCACGGCCTTGAGCTGCGAGAGGAAGTCGTCGAGCGTGAACTCGCCCTTGCGCAGCTTGCGCTCGAGCTCGGCGGCCTGGTCGGACTCGTACTCGCGCGACGCCTTCTCGATCAGCGTCATCACGTCGCCCATGCCGAGGATGCGCTGGGCCATGCGGTCGGGGTGGAAGCGCTCGAACTGGTCGAGCCTCTCCCCCGTCGAGGCGAACAGGATCGGCCGGCCGGTGACCTGGCGGACCGACAGCGCCGCGCCGCCGCGGGCGTCGCCGTCGAGCTTGCTCATCACGACGCCGTCGAAGGCGACCGCCTGCGCGAAGGACTCGGCGACGTTGACGGCGTCCTGGCCGGTCATCGCGTCGACGACGAGCAGGACGTCGTGCGGCTGGACCGCGTCGCGCACGGCGACGAGCTCGTCCATCAGCTCGGCGTCGACGTGCAGGCGCCCGGCGGTGTCGACGATCAGCACGTCCTTGCCGTCCGCCCGCGCGCGCTCGAGCGCCCAGGTGGCGATCTCGACGGCGCCGCGCTCGGCGCCCTGCTCGTAGACGGTCGCGCCAGCCTGGCCGCCGACCTTGACGAGCTGGTCGACGGCCGCCGGGCGGTGCACGTCGCACGCGGCCAGCGCGACCGAGGAGCCGTGCTCGGCCTTCAGCCAGCGCGCGAGCTTGCCGGCGGCGGTCGTCTTGCCCGAGCCCTGCAGGCCGGCGAGCAGGATCACGGTCGGCGGGCGCGGCGCGAAGGCGATCGCCTCGGCGTCGCCGCCCATCAGCTCGGCGAGCTGCTCGTGGACGATCTTGACGACCGTCTGGCCGGGGTTCAGCGCGCCGACGACGTCGGCTCCGAGCGCGCGCCCCCTGACCGTCGCGGTGAACTGCTTGACGACCTTGAAGTTGACGTCGGCCTCGAGCAGCGCGAGGCGGATCTCGCGCATCGCCGCGTCGAGGTCGGCCTCGGTCAGCGTGCCGCGCGAGCGGACCTCGCCGAGCGTCGCCTGGAGCTTCTCCGAGAGGGCGTCGAACACGGGTGACAGGGTACGCGGGGCCCGCCTCCGGCCTCATGTGAGGCCTCCGGCACCCGCGAGCGAGTCTAGGCGGCGCGGTCGCCGTCGCCCGGCCCGCGCGACGGCACGAACGCCTCGCGCAGGTTGGCGAGCGCCGCCGTCAGCTCGCTGGGCACGACCCAGACGGTGCTGCCGCTGCCCTGGGCGAGCTGCGGCAGCACCTGCAGGTACTGGTAGCTGAGCAGCTTCGGGTCGGGGTCGCCCGCGTGGATCGCGCGGAAGACGGTGTCGATCGCCTGCGCCTCGCCCTCGGCGCGCAGGATCGCCGCCTGCTTGGCGCCCTCGGCGGTCAGGATCTCGGACTGCTTGACGCCCTCGGCGGTGAGGATCGCGGCGCGGCGGTCGCGCTCGGCGCGCATCTGCTTCTCCATCGCCTCCTGGATCGTCGGGGGCGGCTCGATCGACTTCAGCTCGACGCGGTTGATGCGGATCCCCCACTTGCCCGTCGCCTCGTCGAGGACGAGCCGCAGCTGGGCGTTGATCTTGTCGCGCGAGGTCAGCGTGTCCTCGAGCGTCATGCCGCCGATCACGTTGCGCAGCGTCGTGACCGTGAGCTGCTCGATCGCCTGCAGCGGGTTGGCGACCTCGTAGGTGCTGGCCTTCGGGTCGGTGATCGTGAAGTAGAGGACCGTGTCGATCTGCACGACGAGGTTGTCCTCGGTGATCACCGGCTGGGGCTGGAAGGCGACCACCTGCTCGCGCAGGTCGATCAGCGGCTTGACCCTGTCGACGAACGGGACGACGATCGTCAGCCCCGGGTCGAGCGTGCGGTTGTAGCGGCCCAGGCGCTCGACGACGCCGGCGCGGGCCTGGGGGATGATCCGCACCGTCTTCAGGGCGACCAGCAGCCCGAAGGCGATCACGACCAGCACGGCGATCAACGCGGCCATCGAGGGCCTCCTCTCATTCGGCGACGAGCGCGGTCGCGCCCCTGATCTCGACGACCTGCGCGCGCGTGCCCGCGGCCAGCGTCGCCTCCTCGTCGTACGGGCGCGCCGTCCAGACCTCGCCCGCGATCTTCACGCTGCCGGAGTCGCGCGTGACCTCCTCGAGCACGAGCGCGTCGCGGCCGACGAGCGCGGCCGTGCCGGTCCGCAGCCGCGCCGGCATGTGCCGGTGGCGGCGGGCGATCGGCCGCACGACGGAGAACGCCGCGGCCGTCACGGCGGCGAACAGCACGAGCTGCAGGATCGTCGACGCGCCGGTCAGCGAGGCGACCATCCCGGCGAGCGCGCCGGCCGACAGCGGCGCGACGAACATCGTCGTGGTCAGCAGCTCGCCGACGGCGAACGCCACGGCGACGATCAGCCACCAGACCCAGCCGTTCATGGGCTGAGGCTACTCCACGCCGAGCAGGGCCCTGGCGAAGTCGGCGGCGTCGAACGGGCGCAGGTCCTCGAGCGCCTCGCCGACGCCGATCAGCTTCACCGGGATGCCCAGCTCGGCGGCGATCGCGAGCGCGATGCCGCCCTTCGCGGTGCCGTCGAGCTTGGTCAGGACGATGCCGTCGACGGGCACGGCCTCGGAGAACAGCCGCGCCTGACGCAGGCCGTTCTGGCCGGTCGTGGCGTCGACGGTCAGCAGCGTCTCGTGCGGCGCGCCGGGGAGCTGGCGGTCGATCACGCGGCGGACCTTGGCCAGCTCCTCCATCAGGTCGTCCTGGGTGTGCAGGCGCCCGGCGGTGTCGACGATCACGACGTCGACGCCCTGCTCGCGGCCGCGCTTGACGGCCTCGAAGGCCACCGACCCGGGGTCGGAGCCCTCGGGGCCCGTGACCAGCTCGGCCTCGGCGCGCCGCGCCCACTCGGCCAGCTGCTCGACCGCGGCGGCGCGGAAGGTGTCGGCCGCGCCGACGAGCACGCTGCGGCCGGCGACGTGGCGCAGGTGCCAGGCGAGCTTGCCGATCGTCGTCGTCTTGCCGGTGCCGTTGACGCCGGCGACCATGATCACGGTCGGCTCGTGCGTGAGGTCGATCGTGGGCGGGTGGGCCGGGTCCTGGGCGATCTCGGCGAGCAGCTCGGTCAGGCGGGCGGTCAGCGCCTCGCCGCCCTGCAGGCCGCCCTCCCCCGCCTCGCGCTCGAGCTGCTCGACGACGCGCGCGGTCGTCGCCGCGCCGACGTCGGCCATGATCAGCGCCTCCTCGAGTCGCTCCCAGGCGTCGGCGTCGAGCTCGTCGAAGAGGCTCGCCTGGACCTCGGCCGCGAGCGCCTGGCGCGTCTTCGCCAGGTTCTCGCGCAGGCGGCGGAAGAGGCCGCCGCGGCGCTCGGGCTCGGCGGCGTCGGTCGCGCCGCCGGCGGCGGCGCGGGCGGCGCCGCCTCCGAGGACGAACAGGTCGGACCACTCGCGGGGCAGGGCGGCGGCCGACGATACTGGCCGCATGGCGTTCCGCGCCGTCCCCGCCACGCAGCCGCCCGCCTCGACGCTGATCGAGGCGATGTACGAGGAGATCCTGGGCATGTACGGCCACAAGGGCCAGCGCGAGGCCAAGTGGCTGGAGCCGATCCCCGGCGGCTTCGACGCGCCCGGCGGCGCGTGCCTCGTCGGCGAGGACGACGGCGTGGCGCTGTGCGTCGGCGGGCTGCGCGACCTCGGCGACGGCGTCTGCGAGATCAAGCGGATGTACGTCGTGCCCGAGGCCCGCGGGAACGGCGTCGCGCGCCTGCTGCTCGCCGCGCTCGAGCACGTCGCGCGCGACATGGGCTACGCGCGCGTCCGCCTCGACACCGGCCCCGACCAGCCGCACGCGCGACGCCTCTACGAGCGCTCGGGCTACGTCGAGATCCCCGACTACAACGGCAACGCCTGGGCGGCGTTCTGGGGCGAGAAGGAGCTCTAGGCCGCGTCGCGCAGCTCGCGCGGCAGCCGCCGCGAGACCACCTTCGAGACGCCGTCGTCGCCCATCGAGACGCCGTAGAGCGTGTCGGCGGCCTCCATCGTGCGCTTCTGGTGCGTGACGACGATGAACTGCGCGTGGTCGGCGTGGCGCTGCAGGAGGTCGAGGAAGCGGGTGATGTTGAGGTCGTCGAGCGCCGCCTCGACCTCGTCGAGGATGTAGAACGGGCACGGCCGGGCCAGGAAGACGGCGAACAGGAAGGCCAGCGCGGTCATCGACTTCTCGCCGCCCGACAGCAGCGTCAGGCGCTTCATCGACTTGCCGGCCGGCGTGATCTCGATCTCGACGCCGAGGTCCTCGTCGGGCCCCTCGGCCACGGCCTGCTCGGCGGCCGCCTCGGCCTCGGCGGCCTCCTCGGCGCGCTCCTCGTCGCTGCGGCCGTCGTCGGGCGAGGCGCCGCCGAGGACGGGGCGCGGCCCGGAGTCGTCGTGGACGAGCCGCAGGCGCCCGCGGCCGCCCGGGAACAGCTCCGCGACGAGCTCCTCGAAGTTGCGCGCGGCGGCGGCGAACGTCTGCTCGAAGGTCTCGCGGATCTGACGGTCGGTGTCGCGGATCAGGCCCCTGAGCTCGCGCAGCGCGGTCTCGAGGTCGGTGCGCTGGCGCTCGAGCTCCTCGACGTGGGCGACGGCCTGCTCGTACTCGGCCTTCGCCAGCGGGTTGACCGGGCCGAGCTGCTCGCGGCGGCGCGCGAGGCGCTCGATGCGCACGCGCAGCGCCTCGACCTGCTCACCGGGCAGCGGCTCGGCGGCGGGCTCGGCGGCGAGCCCGAGGCGCCCGGCGACCTCCGAGAGCTCCTCGTCGGCCTCCGCCGCCTGGTCGCGCGCCTGCTGGGCGCGGACCTCGGCCGCCGTGACGGCCTCGCCGCGCTCACGCAGCTCGCCCTGGAT
>DASZVK010000361.1:0-8614 GCA_035547175.1 Solirubrobacteraceae bacterium | reverse complement strand
GGTTGCTGACGAACGAGCGGACCAGGTTGGCGGCGAGCACCAGCAGGATCGCGCCGGCGATCCAGCGCCCCCAGTGCCGCAGGGGCACCACGCGCGGCTCGTCGGCCTCCGCGGTCGGCGGGGCGTCCCGGGGTGTCGTGTCGAGGTCCGTGTCCTGGAGCATCGCTGAGGCGGCGAGCGGCGGACGGGAGCGGTCGCGAGCGCCGTTCCCGTCCGCGTGCTGCATCGCTTGCCGTGCGCCCGCTACTTGGTGGCGCCGTTGATCGTGGCCTTCTTCAGCGCCGCGAACCCGAAGTTGTACGAGTCGAGGATCGCCTGGTACGAGCCGTCGTCGATCAGCGACTGCATCGCGCCCTTCAGGGCGTTGGCCAGCTTGTCGTTGCCCTTCTTGACGCTGATGCCCACGGGGCTGACGCCGTAGCCCTTCGGGGTGTTGGACACGACCTCGACGGTCTTGCCCTTGTTCGTGGTGTCGGCGATGTACTGCAGGGCGATCTTGTCCGAGAAGTAGGCCTGCGCCTTGTCGGTGGTGATCGCGAGGACCGAGGCGGCCGAGTCGGGCAGCGTCAGCTTGGTGATCTTGCCCTTCGACCCGCACTTGGACTGGAAGCCGTTGACGTAGGCGACCTGGGCCGAGCTCGCCTGCACGACGACCGTCTTGCCGCACAGCGACGCGAGATCCTTGATGCCGTTGGGATTGCCCTTCTTGACCAGGAATCCGGAGCCGACGCTCGCCTCGTCGATGAACGTGAGCTGCTTCTGGCGATCCTTCGTGTCGTGGATCGCGGCGATCAGCACGTCGTAGTTGCCGGCGATCACGCCCGGGATCAGACCGTCGAACTTGACGTTGTGGAACTGCAGCTTGACGCCGAGCTTGGCGCCCAGGGCCTTGGCCAGGTCGGCCTCGACGCCGGTCATGCTGCCGTTCTTCGTGTACTCCCACGGCGGGTAGGGGTACGCCGAGGCGACGCTCACGACGCCCTTGCTGCGCAGCGACGGCGGCAGCGCCGCATTGAGCTTCTTGTCCATCGTGATGGTGTGCCCGGCCACGCGGACGGGCGTCGCGGCGACCGCGGTGGCAGCCCAGGCCACGGTCGCGCCCAGCACGAAGAGACCCATCAGCGCGACACGCAGCCGCGCATGGGTTGAACCCAACATCTCCTCCATCCTTTCTCGGGCGGCTCCTCCGACCCGGGTCTCGAACGTACAAGTGGACCCGCACACGGGCAAGGCTTCGGGGGCCGAAAGATGTTTCGGACGGGGCGATCGAAAGCGGCGTCCGGGGCCGCCGGATACGCTCTGCCCGTTGCCCGAGGACGCTGGCGTGAGATGGGACCCGAACCGGCCGATCGGCCTCTTCGCGGGCGTCCCCCAGGCCGAGGTGACGGCGATCATGCAGGGGGTCTTCACCGAGGCCTGGGAGGCGCCGCAGGGGGACCTGGCGACCGACACGACGCTGCACCTCATCGAGCACGGCGAAGTCGAGATCACGCTGCCCGTCGGCCAGGGCATCCGCAACGTCCCCGTCCTGCTGCGCCTGGAGAAGGGGCACTTCTTCGGCGAGACGCGGCTGCTCTTCCCCGAGCCGCTGTCACGGGCGCGGGTGGCGTCGCGGGCGGGCGCGGGCGGCCGGCTGCTGCGCGTCGGCGACACCGAGGACGGCCCCGGGACCCTCGAGCGCCTGATCGGCGCGCATCCGCGCGTGGGCGCCAACCTCGTCGGCGAGATGGCGCGGCGACTGCTCGCCGCCAGCCGGTTCGTGCCGTCCCACGCGGCACCGCTGCGGCTGGGCTACTTCCTGCTCGGCGCCACCGCCGAGAGCCCGACGCTGGAGGTCGAGAGCGTCCCGGCGCTCGCCTCCCAGCTCGGCCTGTCCGCGCCGGCGGTCACGCACGCCCTGTCGGCGCTCGAGGGCGCGGGCCTGATCGCGGTCGAGCGCCGCAACGCCGTGCACTTCGACGTCACCAACCGCGTCGCGCTGGCCAACTACCTCGGCGTCGAGGACACGGGCGCGGCAGAGGTCGAACGCGGGCCGGCGTAGGCGGCGGCTCGCCTGAGCGGCGGAGGATGGCGCGTGCACGTCGCATCGACTGCTCGGGACCGGGCATTTCGCGGCGTCGACGGGGACGCGGCTTCGCCTATCTGGGTCCGGACGGAGGCCGGATCGCGGACCCGGACGCGCTCGCGCGCATCCGAGCGCTCGCCGTGCCGCCGGCCTGGCGCGACGTCTGGATCTGCTGCGACGAGCGCGGCCACATCCAGGCGACGGGCATCGACGACGCCGGCCGCAAGCAGTACCTCTACCACGAGGACTGGCAGCGCCGCCGAGCGGCGGCGAAGTTCGACACGATGGTCCTCTTCGCGCAGGCGCTGCCGCGGCTGCGCCGCCGGGTCGCGCGCGACCTCCGTGGCGACGGGCTCGGCGCGGCCCGCGTCCACGCCTGCGCCGTGCGGCTGCTCGACGTCGGCTCCTTCCGCGTCGGCGGCGACGACTACGCCAGGCAGAACGGCTCCTACGGATTGACCACCCTGCGCAAGGAGCACGTCCGGCTGCTGCGCGACGGGCTGCTGTTCGACTTCCCCGCGAAGTCGGGGCAGCGGCGCCGGCAGCTGGTGCTCGACGACGACGTCCGCGCCGTGGTCGCGGCGCTGCGCCGCCGCCGGGGCGGCGGGCCGGACCTGCTCGCCCACCGAGAGGGCCGTCGCTGGGTCGACCTCAAGGCCGAGGACGTCAACGCCTACATCAAGGACGCGGCCGGCGGCGCGTTCACGGCCAAGGACTTCCGCACGTGGAACGCGACCGCGCTGTGCGCGCTGGCCCTGGCCGACCGGGCGGACGGCCTCGCGTCGAGCGCCGCGCGCGCCCGCGCGGTCCGGTCGGCCGTCGCGGAGGTCGCGCTCCTGCTGGGCAACACGCCGGCCGTCTGCCGCCGCTCGTACATCGACCCCCGCGTCATCGACCGCTTCGACGCCGACCTGACGATCCCGAGGACGCCGGCCGGGCCGCTCCGGCGAGCACCGGAGGCGCCGATCGAGGAGCATCCGATCGAGGAGCCGGTGCGCCGCGCCGTGCTCGCGCTCATCGCCGGCGAGCAGGAGGCCGGAGGGCGCCGACCGTGACCGGAGCGCGATCCGAGGGCGCGCTGGCCGGGTACGGGTGAGCCTGTGCCCGCGTTCGATGCCCTGATGGCCGTGCTCGACTACCCGATGCTGATCGTCACGGCGCGATCCGGGCGGGAGGTCGACGGCTGCCTGGTGGGCTTCGCGGCGCAGGTGAGCGTCCACCCACCGCGATTCCTCGTCGGCCTCTCGAGGCGAAACCGGACGTTTCGCATCGCGCGCGAGGCCACGCATCTCGGCGTGCACCTCGTGGCCGAGGACGACGCCGAGCTCGCCGAGCTGTTCGGCGGTCGCAGCGGGGACGACACGGACAAGCTCGCGCGCGTGGCGTGGCACGAGGGACCGGCAGGCGTGCCGCTGCTCGACGAGCTGCCCAACCGCTTCGCCGGTCGCGTCCTCGAGCGGCTCGCGCTGGGCGACCACGTCGGCCACCTGCTCGAGCCGATCGCGGCCGAGTACGCGGGCGACGAGCCGCCGTTCACCTTCAGGCGGGCGAGGGACATCGAGCCCGGCCACGCGCCGTGAGCCGCGCCCGCCCGCATCGAGGCTCGCGGCGCCCTGCTGCGAGCAGGCCCTCGGACACCGGGTCCACTACGGAAGCGGAGGGCGGGTCGTCACCGACGATCCCCGCTGCGCGCGGATGGATGATCGGTGGCGATGGCTGCGACGGCCGAACCGCCCGTGATCGAGGCCCGCGACGCGACCAAGCGCTTCGGGGCGCTCACCGCCGTCGACGGCGTCTGCTTCGACGTGCGGGCGGGCGAGGTGTTCGCCTTCCTCGGTCCCAACGGCGCCGGGAAGTCGACGACGATCAACATGCTCTGCACGCTGACGCGCCCGACCTCGGGCAGCGTGGCGGTCGCCGGCTTCGACGCCGCCGCCCGGCCCAAGGCGGTGCGCCGCCGCATCGGCCTGGTCTTCCAGGACCAGACGCTCGACGACCAGCTCACCGCGCAGGAGAACCTGCGCTTCCACGCCGTGCTGTACCGCGTGCCGCGTCACGAGGTCGACGCGCGCATCGCCCACGTCCTCGACCTCGTCGACCTGGCCGACCGCCGCCACGACCTCGTCTCGGAGTTCTCGGGCGGCATGGCGCGCCGCCTGGAGATCGCGCGCGCCCTGCTGCACGTCCCACGCGTGCTGTTCCTCGACGAGCCGACCGTCGGCCTCGACCCGCAGACGCGAGCGCTGATGTGGGACGACGTGCTGCGGCTGCGCGAGGAGGAGGGCGTCACGGTCTTCCTCACCACGCACTACATGGACGAGGCCGAGTACGCCGACCGCATCGCGATCATCGACCACGGCGCGATCATCGCGCTGGACTCGCCCCAGGCGCTCAAGGCGACGGTCGGCGCCGACTCCGTCGAGATGCGCACCGACGACGACGCGGGCGCCATCGACGCGCTGCGCGCCGCCGGCTACCGCGCCGCGCCCACGGACGACGGCCTGTGCGTGTTCGTCGAGCACGGCGAGGACGAGGTCGCGACGCTGGTCGAGGCGGCCCGGGCGCCGGTGCGGCACGTGCACGTCCACGAGCCGACCCTCGACGACGTCTTCCTGCACTACACCGGCCGCGCGATCCGCGAGTCGCACGGCGGCCACGGCTCGATGCGCGCCCGGGCGATGCGCGGCAGGCGGCGCTGAGATGGCGACCGCCGACGCCGTCGCCCCGCTGCGCGACGACGCGCCCGACACCGTGCTGCGCGAGGAGCTGCGCACCGCGGGCATGGTCTGGCTGCGCGAGCTGATCCGCTTCGAGCGCACCCGCACGCGCATCCTCACCGGCCTCGCCCAGCCGGTGCTGTTCCTGCTCGTGCTCGGCTACGGCATGAGCGGCCTCGTCGGCGAGACCGCCGGCTTCGACTTCAAGAAGTTCATGTTCCCGGGCATCGTCGCGATGAGCGTCGTGACGACGGCGATCTTCTCGGCCGTCTCGATCGTCTGGGACCGCGAGTTCGGGTTCCTGCGCGAGATGCTCGTCGCGCCGACCAGCCGCGCGTCGATCGTCTTCGGCAAGACCGCCGGAGGCGCGACCGTCGCCACCGTCCAGGGGACGATCATGCTCGCGCTCGCCCCGGTCATCGGCGTGCACCTGACGGCCGAGCTCGTCGCCGAGATCGTCGGCCTCGAGCTGCTCATGGCCGGCGCGCTGACGGCGTTCGGCGTGTTCGTGGCCAGCCGGATCGAGAAGATGGAGGGCTTCCAGGTCGTCATGCAGCTCGTGCTGTTCCCGATGCTGTTCCTGTCGGGCGCGCTGTTCCCGCTGACCGGCCTGCCGACCTGGCTGGAGGCGATGACGCGCGTGAACCCGCTCACCTACGCGGTCGCCCCGCTGCGCCAGGTCGTCTTCGCCGCCCAGGACATGCCGCGCGCCGCGCGCGAGCGCTTCCCGGCCACGGTCGACCTCTTCGGTCACACGCTGTCGATCGGCACCGAGCTGGCGATCGTCGCCGCCTTCGCCGCCCTGTTCCTCGGGCTCGCCGTGCGCGGCCTGTCGCGGGCGGACTGAGCGACCGCGGCGGCAGTGGGATCGTGCGCATCCTCAACCTGCGCAGCACCCTTCCCCGCGGATGACATCCGGCCGCCACCCTGGCGAAGCTGCCGTGCAAGAGCCGACTCACTCAAGCCATCCCGGCGTGCAGTCGATCACGGGACGGCATGAGCCGCCTCGTGCGCGAAGCGCGTCACGACGGCATCGACGTGGCCCTCGAGACTCGATCGCTCAGATGGCGGCCGGCGGATCTCTACTACGCGCCCGGCCAGAGCGCCGCCACGACCAAGAGGGTCCCGATCTTCGCCCACGACGGAACGCCTCCACGGCTGTCGAGCGGCGGCCCGGAGCACATCGAGTACGGCTGGGACACGCGCCTGGACGGCGACGGAAGCCACGAGGACTTCACCTACGTCCAAGGTGTCCTCCACATGCAGGCGCTCGGCACCAGCACCAAGCTCGTCCGACGCTCGATCCGCGAGCTCATCGCCCTGATCCAGGGCATCGCCGGCACCGGCCGCCACGACTCGGGCATCGCCCGCGACAACACCGTCGACCGCTTCACCACGACCGACATCGCCGCGATGAAGCAGATGAGCGGGTGCGCCGGGCGCGCTCCCGCGTGACCGTCGCACCTCCGCCTCGCCTCACCGGGCCGTCGGGGTGGAGCCGCGCGACCGGTCCCGCGCGACGGCGGCCGCGACCGCCATGCCGACCCCCTCGGTCGTCGCCGCGCCGCCAACGTCCCGCGTGCGGACGTCGGTCAGGCACACCTCCTCGAGCGCGGCCATCACGCAGCTCGCCTCGGCGCGCAGCCCGAGGTGGTCGAGCATCAGGGCAGCCGACCAGATCGCGCCGGCGGGGTTGGCGATTCCCTGCCCGGCGATGTCCGGCGCCGAGCCGTGCACGGGCTCGAACAGGCCGGGGACGTCGCCGCCGGGGCAGACGTTGGCGCTCGCGGCCATGCCGAGGCCGCCCTGCAGCGCCGCCGCGATGTCGGTGAGGATGTCGCCGAAGAGGTTGGACGCCACGACCACGTCGATCGAGCCCGGATCGCGCACCATCCGCGCCGCGAGCGCGTCGACGAGCACGTTCTCGACGCGCACCTGTGGGAAGTCCGCGCCGACCTCGGCGACGATCTCGTCCCAGAACGGGAAGGCGTAGCGCGAGGCGTTGGACTTCGTCGCGCTGGTCAGCACGCGCTTGCGGCCCGCGGCCAGCTCGAAGGCGCGGCGCACGATCCGCTCGCATCCGCGCCGGGTGAAGACCGTCGAGTCGATCGCGACGTCGTGGGCCATGCCGGCGTGCACCCGGCCGCCGACGCCCGAGTACTCGCCCTCGGTGTTCTCACGGACGAAGAGCATGTCGACATCCTCGGGCCCGCGGCCGGCCAGCGGGCAGGGGATGCCCGGCAGCAGCCGGGCAGGGCGCTCGTTGGACCAGAGGTCGAGCTCCTGGCGGATCTTGAGCACCAGCCCCCAGAGGGTCTCGTGATCCGGCACCCGCGGGTCGCCGATGGCGCCCATCAGGACGGCGTCGTGGCCGGCGATGAGGTCGAGGGCGTCGTCGGGCATCATGCGCCCGTGGTCGCCCCAGTACGCCGAGCCCCACGGCACCTCGGTCCACTCGATCCCACAGCCGAGCGCGTCGACGACACGCCGCGCCTCGGCGATCACCTCGGCCCCGACGCCGTCGCCGGGAAGCAGGACGACCCTCATGCAGTCGCGTCCTCCTCGGTCGGCTCGGCGGTCAGGACCTCGGGCTCGTAGGTCTCGGCGCCGCGTAGGGACTCCTTGAAGCCGCGTACGCCCTCCCCGAGCGACTTCGCCGCGGACGGCAGTCGCTTGGGCCCGAGGACGAGCAGCGCGATGATGAGGACGACGATCAGCTCCATGGGGCCGATGCTGGGCATGGGTTCCTTTCGGTCGGTCAGCCGGGTTGGCCGGGGCGGTGGCGCGTAAACGCCGTGTCGATCCAGTCGATCAGCGTGTAGTCGTCGTCCACGAGCGCCAGCGTGGACCACTTGTCGAGGGTCGTGCAGGGATGCGAGACGCCGAAGCCGACGAGGTCGCCGACGGCCAGCAGCCCGTCGGGATCGGCCACGTGCGCATGCTGGTCGTTGAGCGCGGTCACCTCGACACGCCCGCGCACGGCGCGCATGTCGTCCCCGCGCCGGCGCGTGAGCGCGCGCGGGTAGCCCATGTCGTAGCCGACGTCGCGCTTGCCGATGCCGACGAGCGCGAGCCCGGGCTCGGGGGTCGAGTGCACCGCGCCCCAGACCTCGAGCGCGGACCGCAGCGGGGCGCGGCCGTGCCCCAGCGCCGGCGCCACCTCGTCGTAGAAGCCGACGTCGTGCATGACGTAGCAGCCGGACCGCAGGACGACGCGCGTCGTCTCGCGCGACTGCGACGCGAACGCGGCGACGACGCGGTCGAAGTAGGCCGAGCCGCCCGCGGTGAGGACGAACCGCTCGACCGGGCTCAGGTCGCGGACCTGGTCGGCGACCTCGACGGTGCGCCGCAGCAGCGCGGACACGACGTCGTCGGCGTCGCCCGGCGCGACGAGGCCCTCGAAGCAGGCGACCCCGTGCAGCTCGAGCGCATCCGAGCGCGTGACCGCGGCGGCGATCGCGACCGCCTCCTCGAGCGTGCGGCAGCCGGTCCGCCCGCCACGATGGCCGACCTCGACGAGCACGCGCAGCGCCGGGCCCGCGCCGGCACGCGCGCGAGCGGCCTCGGACGCCTCGACGCCCGCCAGCGAGTCCACCCAGAAGCAGACCTCGCATGCGCCGCCGTCGGCCTGCTCGACGACCCAGTCCAGCGCGATCGGGTCGACCACCTGGTTGGCGATCACGATCCGCCGGCAGCCCCATGTCCGCAGCCATCGCGCCTGCGCCACGTTGGCGACCGTCGCCGCCCAGGCGCCGGCCGCCTCCTGGGCCGCGAAGACCTGTGGGCTCATCGTGGTCTTGACGTGCGGGGCGAGGTCGACCTCGGCGTCGCG
>DASZVK010000360.1:0-7653 GCA_035547175.1 Solirubrobacteraceae bacterium | reverse complement strand
TTGTACTTGCGCCGGGGCGTGACGATGCGCAGGCTCGCGTGCGCCGGAGAGCGCTTCGAGGCGGCGCGATGGATCGCCTTGCCGTAGACGCCGCCGCCCGAGCCCTCGCCGCCGAGCCCGCCCACGCCGGCGCCGCCGGTGGTCGCCGCCCCGGCGCCCGGCGGGACGGCCAGCAGCGCGCAGGCCGCGGCGAGGCCGAGCGCTGCGACGCTGCGGAGGCGGGGGCGGTTGCGGTGCGCGTGGACGTCCATGACACGGGGCCGGCGGCGCGACGCGGCCGACGGTCCTACCGGACACGGCAACGGCCGATCGAGCGCGGATGCCGCGTCCCGGTGGACGCTCGTCCGAGCGCGGGACTCCCCAGACCTCGTCAAAGGTGCCGCAAGCGCCCGAGCGCGCGGGCGCCTGCAAGATCCCGCCCAGCCGCGCTCAGTCGCGCGCGCGGCAGGGGCCGAGCGCGGCGCGCAGCGCGTCGGGCAGCTCGAGCACGTTGCGCGGCTTCTCGAGGAACGCGGTCGCGCCGAGGTCCATCGCGCGGCGCTCGCGCTCGGCCGACCAGCTCGACGTGAGCACGACGATGCGCGCGCTCGGCGCCTGCTCGCGCAGGCGCGGCAGCGCCTCGAAGCCGTCCATCAGCGGCATGTCGAGGTCGAGCAGCACGACGTCGGGGTCGACGTCGCCGACCTTGTCGAGGCAGTCCCTGCCGTGCACCGCCTCGCCCACGACCGTGAAGTCGTCCGTCCCCGCCAGGACGGAATCGACCAGCGCCCGGTAGTCCGCCGCGTCGTCACAGAGGAGAAGGCGACGCATGGCGCGCCGAGCATAGGCAGCCCCCTCGAGCCCGGCAATCCCACATAGTGGGGATTGGACGAGGGTTGGGGCGGCAGATGGCGCGCCGGCGCTCGCGGACTGGCCGTCGGGGCCCCGGTCGGATAGGAATCCCGTCAAAGATGCCCGGCATTCCCCACAACGTCGCCGACCTCGTCGGCCGCACGCCGGTCGTCGAGCTCACGCGGCTGGCGCCCGAGGGCGTGCGCCTGTTCGCCAAGCTGGAGTCCTTCAACCCCGGCGGCTCGGTCAAGGACCGCATCGGCGTCGCGATGGTGCAGGCGGCCGAGGCCGAGGGCCGGATCGAGCCGGGCCGCACCACGATCGTCGAGGCGACGAGCGGCAACACGGGCATCGCGCTGGCGTTCGTCGCCGCCGCCAAGGGCTACGAGCTGGCCCTCTACCTGCCGCAGGGGATGAGCCGCGAGCGCGAGGGGCTGCTGCGCCTCTACGGCGCGCGCGTCGAGATCGTCGAGTCGATGGGCGGCATGAACGAGGCCGTCGAGGCGGCACGCGCGGCGGCGCGCGACCGGGACGCATGGCTCCCGGACCAGTTCTCGAACCCCGCCAACCCCGAGGCGCATCGGCGCACGACGGGCCCGGAGCTGCTCGAGCAGCTCGAGACGATCGACGTCGTCGTCTGCGGCGTCGGGACCGGCGGCACGATCACGGGCGTCGGCCAGGCGCTCAAGGCGCGCTCGGCGGCGACGCGCGTCGTCGCCGTGGAGCCGGCGTCGTCGGCCGTCCTGTCGGGCCGTCCGCCGGGGCCGCACCGGATCCAGGGCATCGGCGCGGGCTTCGTGCCCGAGGTGCTCGACCGCGAGGTGATCGACGAGGTGCTCGCGGTCTCCGACGAGGACGCGGTCGAGACGGCGCGGCTGGCGGCCCGCGCCGAGGGCGTGCTGTGCGGGATCTCGGCGGGCGCGGCGCTGTGGGCCGCGATCGAGGTCGGCCGGCGGCCCGAGTCGGCGGGCAGGCGGATCGCGACGATCCTGCCCGACTCCGGCGAGCGCTACGTCTCGACGCCGTTCTTCGCGCCGGACTGAGCGGCCCGGCGGCGGGCTACCGTATGCGTGGTATGCAGCGCCCTGGCGCTCTCGGCCGCATCGCCCGCGTCGTGCGCCGCGACGTCGCCGCCGCCCGCGAGCGCGACCCCGCGGCCCGCGACGTCGGGCCGCTGGCGATCCTCGCGACGTGGCCCGGCGTGCACGCGATCCTCGCCCACCGGGTCGCCCACGCGCTGTGGTCGGCGGGCGTGCCGTTCGCGCCGCGCGCGATCGCCGCGACCGCGCGCGCGCTGACGGGCATCGAGATCCACCCGGCGGCGACGATCGGCGAGGGCTTCTTCGTCGACCATGGGTCGGGCGTCGTGATCGGCGAGACGGCCGAGATCGGCGACGACGTGACGATCTACCAGGGCGTCACGCTCGGCGGCACCGGCTTCGCCACCGGCAAGCGTCACCCGACGGTGCAGGACAACGTCACGATCGGCTCCGGGGCGAAGCTGCTGGGCGCGATCACGATCGGCCACGGCGCGAAGATCGGCGCCAACAGCGTCGTCATCCACGACGTCCCGCCGAACTCGACCGTCGTCGGCAACCCGGGCCATCCGGTGCGGATCGACGGCAGGCGCCCCGAGGGGCCCGACGCCGACTGGGCGCACCTGCCCGACCCGATCGCCGACGCGATCTCGGCGCTGGCCGGCCGCATCGCCGCGCTGGAGGCCGAGGTGCAGCGGCTCGGCGGCGACCCGTCGCGCGTCCCCGTCGCCGAGGTCCGCGTGCTGCGCCGCTCGGCGGGCACGGACCCCGCAGGGGGCTAGTAGAAGACCGTTCGGCAGCGGTGCCGCGGGCGCGCCTTGTAGGACTCGCCCTGGCCGCGGTTCCACAGCCACATGTCCAGCGCGCGCGGCGGAACCGCCAGGCGCGCGGACAGCAGCTCGGTGGCATGCACGGCGCAGGCGCGGATCTCGCGCTCGCGCTCGTCGAAGGGCAGCAGGCGGCCCTCGTCGATCAGCGCGGCCAGCTCGGGCTCGTAGACGAGGATCCCGTCGCAGCGCAGGACGTGGGGAACCAGGTTGTCGGCGAAGATCGTCAGGCGGTCGAGGTCGGCGAAGCGCTCGACGCCGGCGAGCGCCATGTCGCTCGGCACGATCTGGGCGCGCTTGTAGAAGCCGCGGTCGTCGTACATCGCCATCCCGCGGGCGAGCGTCTCGGCCAGCCGCTCGGCCGACCCGCCGGCGCCGCGCACGACCTCGAGCGCGGCGCGGTCGCCGAGAAAGCGGCCGAGCTCGCGCAGCGCCTGCGCGAACAGCGACATCAGCTCCAGCGACGGGTCCTGGCCGAGGACCTCGGCGATCTCGTCGGCGCTCATCGCGCGCAGCTGCTCGTTGGTCAGCGGCCCGCGGCCGTCGCGGAAGCGGTCGGCCAGCGCCCAGGCGACGGTGAAGTAGCCCGACGAGAACGGCCGCTTGCGGATCAGCGGCCACCAGCCCGAGCCGAAGTTGATCGTGTCCAGGCACAGCAGGTACGTGGCGACGTCCTGCACCGAGCCCTCCAGGTAGTGGCGCTCGGCGTCGAGCGGCGGCGGCTCGGACGGCGGTCGCATGTCGTCGTAGGCCGACAGGCGGTCCTCGTCGATGCGCACGTGGGTCGCCGCGGCGGCGATCGCGGCGCAGCTCGACCGGACCTCGTCGCACAGACCCATCGGGGGCCGATCGTATCCTCGACTCGTGGCAGGAGCGCTGGCAGTCGACGACCTGCTCGCGGGCCTCAACGAGCCCCAGCGAGCGGCCGTGACGCACCCCGGGGGACCGCTGCTCGTGCTCGCCGGGGCGGGCTCGGGCAAGACGCGCGTGCTCACGCATCGGATCGCCTGGCTGGTGGCGACCGACCGCGCGCGGCCGGGCGAGATCCTCGCGATCACGTTCACCAACAAGGCCGCGCAGGAGATGCGCGAGCGCGTCGAGCTGCTGCTCGGCCGCTCGACGCGGACGATGTGGGTGATGACCTTCCACGCCGCCTGCGCGCGCATCCTGCGCGCCGAGGCGCCGCGCCTGGGCTACACGCGCCAGTACACGATCTACGACCAGGCCGACGCCCGGCGGCTGGTCAAGAAGTGCATCGACGAGCTCGGCATCGACGTCAAGCGCTTCACGCCCGCGGCGGTCCACAACCAGATCTCCGAGGCCAAGAACAGGCTGCGCGACGCCGAGGCCTACCGGCAGCTCGTCGGCGGCTACTTCGAGCAGACGGTCGCCGACGTCTACGAGCTCTACGAGCGCGAGCTGATGCGGATGAACGCGATGGACTTCGACGACCTGCTCGTGCGGGTCGTCAACGTCCTCGAGCTGTTCCCGGAGGTGCGCGCCCGCTACTCGGCGGCGTTCCGCCACGTGCTCGTCGACGAGTACCAGGACACCAACCCGGTCCAGTACCGGCTGCTGGCGCTGCTCGCCGAGGAGCACCGCAACCTGATGGTCGTCGGCGACGACGCCCAGTCGATCTACTCGTTCCGCGGCGCCGACATCGGCAACATCCTCGACTTCGAGGACGACTTCCCCGACGCGACGACGATCAAGCTCGAGCAGAACTACCGCTCGACGCAGACGATCCTCGACGCGGCCAACGCGGTGATCGCCCACAACCGCGCCCAGAAGCCCAAGTCGCTGTGGTCGGAGATCGGCGGGGGGGACCCGATCAAGGTCCGCGAGCTCGACGACGAGGGCGCCGAGGCGCGCTTCGTCGTCGGCGAGGTCGACCGGCTCGTCGACGGGGGCGTCTCGCTCGACGAGATCGCCGTCTTCTACCGGACCAACGCGCAGTCGCGGGTGCTGGAGGACACGCTCGTGCGCCGCGAGGTGCCCTACCAGGTCATCGGCGGCCCGAAGTTCTACGAGCGCGCCGAGATCAAGGACGCGATCGCCTACCTCACGTCGCTGGTCAACCCGCAGGACGCGATCGCCTTCACGCGGATGTCGGGGACCCCGCGGCGCGGCATCGGCCAGACGTCGCTGTCGCGCGTGATCGGCCACGCCGAGACGATGGGCGTCTCGGTCTGGGAGGCGGCCGCCGACCCGGCGTCGGTCCCCGGGCTGGGCACGGCGGCGATCCGCGCGCTGGAGCGCTTCATGGCGACGATGGCCGCGCTACGCGAGCGGGCGCAGGCGAGCGTGCCGGTCGGCGACCTGCTCGAGGCCGTGCTGCACGAGTCCGGCTACGTCGACGCGCTCGAGGCCGAGCGCACGTTCGAGGCCCAGGGCCGGCTGGAGAACCTCGAGCAGCTCGTCGAGCGAGCGCGCGAGTTCGACGCGCGCGCGGAGGCCGACGCCGACACGCTGGAGGCGTTCCTCGCGCAGGTCGCGCTGACGGCCGACGCCGACTCGCGCGAGGACGGCGGCGGCCGGCTGACGCTGATGACGCTGCACAACGCCAAGGGCCTCGAGTACCCGATCGTCTTCATCCTCGGCTGCGAGGAGGGCGTGTTCCCGCACCAGCGGGCGATCGAGGAGGGCGGCCTCGAGGAGGAGCGTCGGCTCTGCTACGTCGGCATCACGCGGGCCGAGCGCGACCTCTACCTGACGTGGGCGCGGCGGCGCAACGTCTTCGGCTCGACCGCCCACGGGCTGCCCAGCCGCTTCCTGTCGGAGATCCCGCCGGAGCTGCTCGACGAGGACAGCCGGGTGGGCCGGATCGGGGGCGCTCCGCTCGCGGCGCGCGCCACGACGTGGGGCGCCGCCGGCGCGGCGGGGGGCGCGACGGCCGCCGGCGCGCCGGCGTTCCGGATCGGCGAGGACGTCGCCCACGCCGCCTTCGGCGAGGGCGTCGTGACCGCCGTCGAGCCGGGCGGGATCGTCGTCGTGCGCTTCGCCGGCGACGGCTCCGAGCGCAAGCTGATGGCCGAGTACGCGCCGCTGAGTCGCCGCTAGGGCGCGCGCTCCCACCCCCACTGCGTGTGGCCGAGGTTGGCCTCGATGGGCGCGGTCAACCTCGGCCACCGCGGTCGAGGAGGGCGCGCAACGTTCTGAGCGCCCAGTCGGGCTCGCGCGTCAGCTGCCTCCACGTGAGCTGGAGGTGGCGGTAGCGGCCGCCTGCAAGGTGGCCGCGCGGGAGCGGTCGTCCTCGAAGCTCTTGCGGGTTCCGCCGTGGAAGTGCCACGAGTCCAGCTCGACGCTCACGCGCTCGCGTCGCCAGACGGCGTCGACCTGGATCTCCTCGCCGCCGCCGAACGTCAGCCAGACGTTGGTCTCGGGCACGGGCAGTCCCGCAGATCGGATGAGGGCGAGCAGCGTGCGCTCGAGCTCCGACCTGGTGACTCGCGGATCGATCGCGACGACCTGCGTCAGCTTCGCGGCCGCGGTGGCCTCGGCTGCGGGCCAGCAAGGCCTCGATCGCGACCGCATCCGTCAGCCTTGCTCGCAGCGCGCTCGCCGCCGCCGACTCCAGGTGCGCGGGGGAGAGGGTCGGGGCGAGGTCGAGCAGGGTTCGCGGGATCGAGGTCACCGGGATGCCGCGCCGCACCGTGACGTCCTCGGGCGCCAGGCTGCGGGCGCGGTGGACGCGTAGGCCGCGCTGGTGGTGGAGCTTCGCGGGCGAGGTCACGTGGATCTCGCGCGCCGACGACGCGCGCACGTCCCACAGCGCCGCGGCGTCCTGATGGCTGAGCACGGCGCCCCTGCCGCATGCGAGCACCGCCGCCATCCAGTGGCCCCCGGCGCGCAACGCTCGGTGACCTGCGGCGTACACGCCTCGGTGCAGCGGGCGCAGGCGGCCGCCTTCCAGCCAACGGAACGCCATCGCGTCGCCGACGCCCAGCGCGCGAAGCTGCGATGCGCTCACGACGCCCCATTGGCGCTCGGCGAGATCGGCCGCGCCCTGCCACCCAGCGCGCACCGGCCGACCTTCACCTCGTCCTGCGCGGTCAACCTCGGTCACAGCGCTCGAGGTTGCAGAACGCATGCGCCCAGCAGACGCGCGTACGCCACCGAGTCCGTGTCACGTAGCCGTAGGCTCCGCCGCATGGCGGCAACGGTCATCGACGGCAGGGCGGTCGCCGCGCGCGTGCGCGCGCGGGTGGCCGACGACGTCGCGGCGATCGTCGCCGCCGGCGGACGCCGGCCGGCGCTGGCGACGATCCTGATCGGCTCCGACGAGGACTCGGCGCGCTACGTCGCCTCCAAGCACCGCGCCAGCGACGAGGCCGGGATCGCCACCGTCTCGCACGAGCTGGGCGCCGACGTCGCGCAGGTCGAGGTCGAGGCGCTGATCGCGGGGCTCAACGCCGATCCGGCCGTCAGCGCGATCCTGCTCCAGCTCCCGGTCCCCGCCCACCTCGACGGCACCCACCTGACCGGCCTCGTCGCCGCCGACAAGGACGTCGACGGCCTCACGGCGGAGAGCGCGGGGCGCCTGGCGCTCGGCCGCGACGGCCTGCGGCCGTGCACGCCGCTGGGCGTGATCGAGCTGCTCGCCGAGGCCGGCGCGCGCCTCGACGGGGCCGAGGCGGTCGTGATCGGCCGCTCGAACCTGTTCGGCAAGCCGATGGCCGCGCTGCTGCTCGCCGCCGACGCGACCGTCACCTCCTGCCACACGCACACGCGCGACCTGGCTGCCGTCTGCCGCCGCGCCGACGTGCTCGTCGTCGCCGCCGGCTCGCCCGGGCTCGTGCGCGGCGACTGGGTCAAGCCGGGCGCGGTCGTGATCGACGTCGGGCTGACCTACACCGCCGACGGCCCGCGCGGCGACGTCGCGTTCGACGAGGTCGCCGAGGTCGCCGGCGCGATCACGCCCGTCCCCGGCGGCGTCGGCCCGATGACGATCGCCTGCC
>DASZVK010000359.1:0-1935 GCA_035547175.1 Solirubrobacteraceae bacterium | reverse complement strand
CGCGCGCCAGCGGCTTGCCGCGCGTGTGGACCTCGAGGATCTTCTTGCGGCCCGTGCGGTCGGGCCGGTCGACGACGATCTGGCGATCGAAGCGGCCGGGGCGCAGCAGCGCGGGGTCAAGGATGTCCGGACGGTTGGTGGCGGCGATGAGGATGATGTTGTCCTTCATCTCGAAGCCGTCCATCTCGACGAGCAGCTGGTTGAGCGTCTGCTCGCGCTCGTCGTGACCGCCGCCGAGGCCGGCGCCGCGGTGGCGGCCGACGGCGTCGATCTCGTCCATGAAGATGATGCAGGGCGAGTTCTGCTTGGCCTGCTCGAACAGGTCGCGCACGCGCGAGGCGCCGACGCCGACGAACATCTCGACGAAGTCCGAGCCGGAGATCGAGAAGAACGGCACGCCCGCCTCGCCGGCGACCGCGCGCGCCAGCAGCGTCTTGCCGGTGCCCGGCGGGCCGTAGAGCAGCACGCCCTTGGGGATGCGCGCGCCGAGCGCCTGGAACTTCTTGGGGTTCTCGAGGAACTCCTTGATCTCGTGCAGCTCCTCGACCGCCTCGTCGACGCCGGCCACGTCGCGGAAGGTGATCTTCGGCGAGTCGACCGACAGCCGCTTGGCGCGCGACTTGCCGAACGACATCACCTTCGACCCGCCGCCCTGGACCTGGTTCATCAGGAACAGCCAGAAGGCGATGAAGATGATGAACGGCAGGATGTAGGTGAGCACCGACAGCCAGCCGCTGGACTTCTTGCCCTGGACGTCGTAGTTGTCCAGGCGACCTGCGGACTTGGCCTTGCCGAGCTGGTTGATGAGCTGGTCGGCGTAGTTGTCGGGGTAGCCGACCTCGTACTTCTTCTTGTCGAGCCGCGTGACCTCGATCGTGTTGTCCTTGGTGTGGACGTCGACCTCGCGCAGCTGGCCGTTGGCGAGCTGCTGCTGGAAGTCGCCGAACTGCGGCTTCGCCGTCTGCGGCCCGGGGCTGATCAGCTTCTGGGCGAAGAAGGCGAGCACCACCACGATGAGGATGGGGAACGCGGCGCTCTTGAAGAACCTGCTCATGGGAAACACCCGCCGGGACGGACGATCTAGCGTACCAGGGCCCCTGCGGCCTCCCTAGGGGCTGGATGCCTCTTGCAACGCGGCGACGTAGGGCAGGTTGCGGTAGCGCTCGCCATAGTCGAGCCCGTAGCCGACCACGAACCTGTTCGGGATCTCGAAGCCGACGTAGCGGGCCTGGAGCTCGACCTCGCGCCGGCCGGGCTTGGTCAGCAGCGCGCAGACCTCGACCGTGGCCGGGCCGCGCGCCTTGAGGTTGCGCAGCAGGTACTGGAGCGTCAGCCCGCTGTCGACGATGTCCTCGACGATCAGCACGTGACGGTCCTCGATCGAGGCGTCGAGGTCCTTGAGGATGCGGACCACGCCGCTGGACTCCGTCGCCGAGCCGTAGGAGGCGACGGCCATGAAGTCGACCTCGCACGGGACCGTCAGCTCGCGCATCAGGTCCGAGAGGAAGAAGATCGCCCCCTTGAGCACGCCGACCAGCAGCAGGTCGCGCCCCTCGTAGTCGCGCGAGATCTCCGCGCCGAGGTCGGCGACCCTGCGCCGCAGGTCGTCGGGCTGCACGAGGATCTCGCCGATCGCCGGGTCACGCATGGGCGCGGAACGACAGCACACCGTCGCGCACGACGGCGCGCGCCCCGTCGCCGAGGTCGAGCATCGAGTCGTCCGCGAGGCCCATCACGTCGTCGTAGCGGCCGGCGACGCGCGGGCACAGGCCGCCCGTCGCGTCCTCGGCGAGGCGGCGCATGACCAGGCGCCCGAGCGCGGGCGGGAGCGCGCGCAGGTGCTCCATCCCGACCGACGCGCCGCCGTCGAGGACGAAGCCGACCATCTCGTCGAGCACCTCGGCCTCGTCGCGCAGGATCTCGGCCGCGCGCAGC
>DASZVK010000358.1:0-2901 GCA_035547175.1 Solirubrobacteraceae bacterium | reverse complement strand
CGTGCGGGCGCGCCAGGTCCCGCGACGCCGTCGCCATCGCGGCCAGCCGTCCGGGGTCGGCGAGCAGCGCGGCGACCTCGCCCGCCAGCCGGTCCGGCGTCAGCTCGGCGTCGGCGACGACGACCGCGGCGCCCGCGTCGACCATCCAGCGCGCGTTGGCCGTCTGGTGGTCGGCCGTGGCGTATGGGTAGGGGACGAGCACCGCGGGGCGGCCGTGGGCGGCGATCTCGAAGATCGACCCGCCGGCGCGGGCGACGACGAGGTCGCTGGCAGCGAGCGCCGGTCCCAGCGGCGAGAGGTACGCGCGCAGGTCGTAGCGGCCGGCGTCCTCCGGCATCAGCCGCGCGGCCAGCGCGGCGTGGTCGCGCCGGCCGGCGGCGTGGACGACGTGGAACGGCGCCTCCGCGAACGCGGCCAGCGCCGCCTCGTTGATCGACCGCGCCCCGAGCGAGCCGCCGAAGACGAGCACGCAGTCCTCGTCCCGCCCGATGCCCAGCTCGGCGCGCGCGGCCGCGCGGTCGGCGCACGGCGGCGGGACCGGCCTGCCGGTGACGAGGTAGCGGCCGCCGTCGCGACCGGCGATCGGGAAGGCCAGGCAGACGCGCCGCGCGAACGGGGCGAGCAGGCGGTTGGCAAGGCCCAGGTGGCTGTCGGCCTCGGTCAGCACCAGCGGGACGCGCAGCAGGACCGCCGCCGCGCCGACCGGCCCGGCGACGTAGCCACCGCCCCCCAGCACGGCGTCGGGCCGCAGCCGCGCCAGCAGCCGCAGGCAGGCGACGAACGCCCGCAGCGCCTTGAGCACGGCCCACGCGGCACGCAGCGGGTTCGTGCGGCTGATGCCCTCGACGGCGATCGCGCGCAGCTCGTAGCCGGCCTGCGGCACCAGCTCGCGCTCGGCCCGCTCGCCGCCGACGAAGACGACCTCGGCGCCGTCAGCCCGCAGCGCGTCGGCGACCGCCAGCGCGGGCACCACGTGCCCCGCCGTCCCCCCGGCTGCGATCACCACGCGCACCCCGCGATCCTTCCACGACGCGCAGGCGGACACGGCCGCCGTCGGCGACGTTGAGCAGCAGGCCGATCCCGGCCAGCAGCACGAGCAGGTTGGTCGATCCGTAGGAGATCAGCGGCAGCGGCACGCCGGTCAGCGGCGCCAGGCCGAGCACGGTGAAGACGTTCAGCACGGCCTGCGAGAGGATCAGCGCGGTGATCCCGGCGGCCAGCAGCTGCGCGTAGGAGCCGCGCGCGCGCTGGGCGATGCGGAAGCCCGAGTAGGCGATCAGCCCGTAGAGCGACAGCACGGCGCCCACGCCCGCCAGCCCCAGCTCCTCGCCGATCACGGCGAGGATGAAGTCCGTGTGCGCCTCGGGCAGGTAGAAGATCTTCTGCACCGACTCGCCGAGCCCGACGCCGACGACCCCGCCGGAGCCGAGCGCGATCTGGCCCTGGACGGCTTGGAAGCCCGAGCTCGACGCGTTCGCCCACGGGTCGAGGAAGGCGGTCAGGCGCGCGCGGCGGTAGGGCTCGGCGACGGCGACCAGCAGGACCAGGACGACGCACGCGCCGAGCGCGATCAGCAGGTAGCGCACCGGCATCCCGGCGGCGACGAGCACGCACGCGAGCGTCGCGCCGATCACCAGCGCCGTGCCGAGGTCGGGCTCGAGCACGATCAGCAGGCACACCATCCCGGCGACGGCCAGCAGCGGCACGAGCAGCCGCGGCTCGCGCACGCGCCTGGGCTTCTCGGCGACGAAGCGCACGGCGTGCAGCAGCAGCGCGATCTTCGCCAGCTCCGAGGGCTGGAAGCGCAGCGGGCCCGAGCCGATCCAGCGCTGGGCGCCGTTGACGGTGACGCCGAGCCCGGGCAGCTTGACCGCCACCAGCAGCGCGAACGACAGCGCCAGCAGCGGCCCGGTGGCGCGCAGCACGGCGTCCAGCCCGCGACGCGCGAGCACGTGCATGACCGCGAGCCCGATCGCCCCGTAGAGCAGGTAGCGCATCAGGTAGCCGGTGCCGTCGCCGCCGCCGGCGGCGAGCACCGCGCGTCCCGACGAGGCGCTGTAGACCATGACGGCGCCGGTCGCCAGCAGGCAGAGGGTCGCGGTCAGCAGGAGGTTGTGCTCGAGGGGCTTCGCGCCACGGGCGCCGGCGGTGCTGCGGGCCATCAGGCGTGGTTTCGCCCTCCGCGACCGCGCTCCTGCGCGCGAGCGTCAGCGCAGGCCGCGCTGCGCCCGCGACTCGACGAGCGCACGGGCCGCCGCGGCGAAGCGCTCGCCGCGCTCCTCGAAGCTGCGGAACGCGGGGAAGCTCGCCGCCGCGGGCGACAGCAGGACGACGCCGCCCTCCGGCGTCAGCGCGTCGGCGAGCGCGACGGCCTCGCCGACGTCGGCGGCGTCGCGCACGGCGACCGACTCCGTCGTCAGCGCCGCGGCGATCCGCGGCCCCGTGTCGGCCAGCAGCACGGCGGCCGTCGGCGGCCGTCGCGACTCCAGGGCGGCGACCAGCTCGTCGTGCTCCTGGCCGCGGTCGGTCCCGCCGAGCAGCACGGTCAGCGGGCGGTCCTCGTACACGGCCATCGCGGCGATCGCCGACTGCGGCGTGGTCGAGATCGAGTCGTCGACCCACGCGCGCCCGCGCGGCTCGCCGAGGACCGTCTGCAGGCGATGCGGGAGCGCCTCGAACGAGCGGATCGCGGGCAGCGCCGCCGGTGCCGGCACGCCCAGCAGGTCGGCGGTCGCCAGCGCGGCGGCGACGTTGCGCAAGTTGTGGACCCCCGGCAGCGGCACGTCGCCGCGGGCGACGACGAGCTCGTCGCCGCGCCAGACGCCGTCGGGGCGCGCGTGGAAGCCCTCCGGCGCCTCGAACCAGGTCACGCCCGACCGCTCGCGGCCCAGCTCGCGCAGG
>DASZVK010000357.1:0-5054 GCA_035547175.1 Solirubrobacteraceae bacterium | reverse complement strand
ACCAGCTCGCGCTCGACGATCGCCACCTCCAGCCCCGCCTCGCCGAGCCGGCCCGCCGCGACCTCCCCGGCGGGGCCGGCGCCGACGACGACCACGTCGAAGCTGCGCTCGGTCATGGTGCGCAGTCAACCAGGCCCTGTGCCACGCTGTGTCACATGCGCGCGGTGGCACGGCTCGGGGCGGTGGCGGCGGCGGGAGCCCTGGCCCTGGCGGCGGCGGCGCCGGCGGGCGCGAGCGGCGCCGGCGTGCGCCTGGTCAAGGTCGGGAGCTTCCAGAGCCCGGTCTACGTGACCTCGCCGCCCGGCGACGCGCACCGGCTCTACGTGGTCGAGCGCGAGGGCACGATCCGCGTCGTCCAGGACGGCAGGGTGCTCGCGACGCCGTTCCTGGACCTGCGCTCGAAGGTCGTCAGCGGCTACGTCGAGCAGGGCCTGCTCGGCCTCGCCTTCGCCCCCGACTACGCGAGGTCCGGCCGCTTCTACGTCTACTACACGGCTGCCGGCAGCGGCGCGGACACGCTGGCGTCCTACCGGGCGACGAGCCCGCAGCGCGCCGACCCGTCGAGCGGCCGCACGCTGATCAGCCAGCCCGACCCCGAGGTCAACCACAACGGCGGGATGCTCGCCTTCGGCCCCGACGGGCTGCTCTACGTGGGGATCGGCGACGGCGGCGGCGCCGGCGACCGCCACGGCACGCACGGCAACGGCCAGAGCCTCGGCACGCTGCTGGGCAAGATCCTGCGCATCGACCCCGCGCACCGCTCGGCCGGGCGCCCGTACGCGATCCCGGCGTCGAACCCGTTCGTGCACCGGGCGGGCGCGCGCGGCGAGATCTACGCCTACGGCCTGCGCAACCCGTGGCGCTTCTCGTTCGACCGCTCGACGGGCGACCTGGTCATCGGCGACGTCGGCCAGGACGAGGTCGAGGAGATCGACTTCGCGCGCAAGGGCAAGGCGCGCGGCGTCAACTACGGCTGGCGGGTGTGGGAGGGACGCTCGCGCTACTCGCCGCACGAGCAGCCGCGCTCGGCGGTCGTCTTCCCGGTGCTGACGAAGCCGCACTCGGCGGGCTGGTGCTCGATCACCGGCGGCTACGTCGTGCGCGACCCCGGCCTGCCCGCGCTGCGCGGCCGGTACGTCTACGGCGACTACTGCCTGGGGCGGATCTACGCGGCGCGGCTGTCGCCCGGCGGGGCGAGCGACGACCACGCCCTGGCGCTCGGGCGCGTCGGGCAGATCTCGTCGTTCGGCGAGGACGCCGCGGGGCGCGTCTACGTCGTCACGCTCGACGGCCCGGTCTACCGGCTGGCCGCGGGCTGAGCGCGGCCGACGCCGCCGGCCGCGAGCCGCAGCGCCAGCGCGCCGAGCGCGACGACGCCGAGGATGCCGACGCCCGCGGCGACGTAGGCCGTGCGCGCCGTGAACGCGGCCGCGAGCGCGCCGCCGAGCACGAAGCCCAGGCCGGGCACGGCGGCGCCCATGCCCTCGACCAGCGACATCGCGCGCGCCTGCATCGTCGCGGGCACGCGCTCCTGCACGGCGGTGACGAAGGCGATCCACTGCATCCCGTTGCCGAGCCCGCCGACGACCGACAGCGCGCAGGCGACGCCGAGCGAGCCGGCCAGGCCCATGCCGAGGTAGGAGACGCCGACGGCGGCGCTCGCGCCCGCCGCCAGCGAGATCGTGCCGAGCCGGCCGTGGTGGGCGAAGAAGGCGCTGCCGGCGACGGCGCCTATGCCCCAGCAGGCCATCAGCGCGCCGAAGCCGGTCGCCGTCGTGCCGAGGTCGTGGCGCGCGTAGACGACCTCGATCGGCGGCACCATCGTGAAGCCGACGAGCAGGACCGACTGCGCGCACAGCGCGCGCGAGACGACCGGCTCGTCGCGCAGGTGCGCGAGGCCCGTCTTGAGCTTCGTCCACCAGCCGTCGCCGCGCTCCTCCTCGGAGACGGCGAGCGCGGGCAGCGGCGCCAGGCGGGCGAGCGCCATCATCGCCAGCAGCAGCACGGCGCCCGCCGCGAGCACTGAGCGGGCGCCGGCCAGCGACACGGCGCCGCCGGCGACGGCGGGGCCGACCGCGAAGGCGACGGAGAAGACGACGTTCAGCAGGCCGTTGCCGGCCCGCAGCTCCTCCGGGTCGGGCAGCGCCGCGGCCACGCATGCGCGCACGAGCGCGCGTGCCACCAGCGCGGCGGCGCCCGCGACCGCGGCGAGCGCGACCAGCGCCGCGATCGAGCGGCCCGCGGCGCTCATGCCGGCGAAGGCGATCGCCTCGACGGCGAACAGCGCGGCGAGCGTGCGCCGCGCCGGCAGCGCGTCGACGCGGGCGGTCACGGCGGGCGCGACGAACGCGGGCAGGAACTTGGAGGCGACGAACAGCACCGTCGTCGCGACGGCGCTGCCGGTCACGTCGTAGACGAGCACCGACAGCGCGACCGTCGTCAGCCAGTCGGCGAGCTCGCTCAGCGCGTACGTCGCGGCGAGGGCCGGCACGCCGCTGCGCCGCAGGATCGCCCTCGTGCTCACGGGCTCGATGATCGGCGCGGCAGGCAGGTTTGCAGAGACATGGGAGCTTTCGTGTGCTTTCGCACCGATTTCCGCCGCTATTCCTCCACATAGCCCATCAAACCTGCTCAGACCCCCATCCTCGGTCCTGCCTGTCGGTCCCTTTTCCAGGGAAATCCCACGGACGGAGGTCGGTTGTCATGAGCTGGCGCCACTGAGAAGCACCCAGAGATCAGGATTTTGCAACGAGGCGCCATGCGGCGCCTCGTCTGCGTTATAAGGCACGACGACCGGACCAATCGCTACAGAACTCGGGGATCCTGCCGATACACGGGCTGTCATGCGAGCGTCCCGTGTCGCCCTCGCTCTGTCGGTCGCCCAGTGTGTGGTCGCCGCGTGCGCGGCCGTCCTGCTCGCCGACGTCGGGCACTGGAGCTGGGGCGTCTTCGCGCTGCTGCTCGCCTTCAGCCTGGCCGGCGACCGGCTCGAGGTCGACGCCAAGGTCGTGCAGGTCTCCGGCTCGTTCCTGGCGATCGGGCTGGCGATGGTGATGCTGGGACCGGTGCCCGCGGCGGCCATCGGCGTGGCGACCACGGCGGTCAACACGGCCCAGCGCCGGCTGACCTCGACCTACGCGATCAGCAACCTCGCCACGTTCCTCGCCTACCCGCTGCTCGGCGGCTGGATCGTCCACGTCGCCGCGCACGCGTGGGGCCTGGAGCAGGGCGACGTCAACTTCGCGCTCGTCGTCGTCGGCGCGTTCGTGGTCGCCAACGCGGTCAACTTCGTCCAGGTCGCCGTCACGCGGCGGCTCGTCTCGGGCGACTCGATCCTGCTCGCCGCGCGCAAGCTGTTCGTGCCGCTGCTGCCGTCGCAGTTCGCCGTCGGCCTGCTCGCCGCGCTGATCGTCTACGCGTACGCGCACGGCGGCTGGGTCACGCTCGTGCTGCTGGTCGGCGTCGTCGTGCTCTACCAGTACCTGCTGCGCGAGCTGCTGCTCTCGCGCGAGCGGGCCGAGCAGCTCGGCAAGCGCACGACGCAGCTCGCGTCGCTGCAGGTCGGCGTGCTCACGGCGATGCTGCAGACGCTCTCGCTGCGCGACAAGATGACGGCCCGCCACTGCGCGGCCGTCGCCCGCTACGCGCGCGAGATCGCTCGCGAGGCGGGCTGCGACGAGGAGACCCAGGACCTCGTCCACACCGCCGGGCTGCTGCACGACATCGGCAAGTTCATCTTCCCCGACCGCATCCTGCTGGCGAACACCAAGCTCTCCGACGAGGACTGGGAGACCGTCAAGAAGCACCCGGCCCAGGGGGCCAAGGTCGTGCGCCAGGTCGAGGGCTACGGCCCGGTCGCCGACATCATCCTCGCCCACCACGAGCGCATCGACGGCAGGGGCTACCCCAACGGGCTGGTCGGCAGCGAGATCCCGCTGCTGTCGCGGGTCATCTCCGTCGCCGACACCTACGACGTGATGACCGCGCGCGACTCCTACCGCGAGCCGGTCTCCCCGGCCGAGGCGATCGCCGAGCTGCGCCGCGTCAGCGGCGCCCAGCTCGACGGCGAGCTGGTCGAGCTGTTCGTCAAGGTGCTCGAGCGCAAGGGCATCGCCTTCCATCACGGCGACGACGCCGACTTCGACCGCGAGCTCGACCTCGAGCGTCGCGTGCGCGAGTACGCGGCCGGCCAGGTCGCGGGCGGCGGCGAGTCGGACGGCTAGCGAGCCGCCGCCCGTCGCGGCCTCTACGGTCTGCGGCGTGGACGCGAGCCGACGCCACGACGTCGCGCTGGTGCGCGCGGGCAACCCGGGCCCCTACACGCTGGAGGGCACGAACGGCTGGGTCGTCGGCCGCGGCCCGTGCTGGATCGTCGACCCCGGGCCGCTGCTCGACGAGCACGTCGCCGCGCTGCTCGCCGTCGCGCGCGAGCGCGGCGGGGCGGCCGGCGTGGCGCTGACGCACGGGCACGCCGATCACGCCCAGGCGGCGCGCGCGGTCGCCGACGGCGCCGGCGGCGTGCCGGTCGCGGCGATGCACCCGGCGCTGGCCGACGTCGTGCTCGGCGACGGCGACCGCCTCGGCCCGCTCGAGGCCGTGCACGTCCCCGGTCACGCCCCCGACCACCTGGCGTTCGTGACGGCCGCCGGCGCCTGCTTCGCCGGCGACGCGGTGCTGGGGCGCGGGAGCGTGCTCGTGACCGCCGACCTCGCCGCCTACCTCGCCGCGCTGCGCGGCCTGCGCGCCCGCGGGCTCGACGCGATCTTCCCCGGCCACGGCCCGGTCGTCGAGGACGCGGACGCGCGGCTCGAGGAGTACGTCTCGCACCGGCTGGCGCGCGAGGCGGCGCTGCTGGCGGCGCTGCGCGACGGCCTGCGCGACGCCGACGAGCTGCTCGACCGCGTCTGGGCCGACGCGCCGGCGGCGCTGCGCGCGGGGGCGGCGCGGACGCTCGCCGCGCACCTCGACAAGCTCGCCGCCGAGGGCCGGCTGCCCGAGGGCGTGCGTTACCCGTCTACGGTCCGGTGACGCCGCCGGGCGCGGCGCCGCCCGTC
>DASZVK010000356.1:0-11036 GCA_035547175.1 Solirubrobacteraceae bacterium | reverse complement strand
CGCGGCGGATCGAGCGGCGCGGCGCCCAGCTCGGCCAGCGCCGCCTGCACCGGGTCCTCGGGCTCGCCGACCAGCTCGATCGGCTCCGGCGCGCAGGCGACGAGCCGGCGCAGGACGAGGCGCGGCTCGACGGCGCCGTTCCACTCGTTGAGCTCGAGGCCGAAGGTCGCGTCGAACGTCCCCTCCCCGGCCCCGTCGGGCAGCCGGCCGGTGCCGAAGGCGACCGCGCGGGCGCGCACGCCGCCGGACTCGACGGTGAAGCGCACGTGCTTGCCCTCCCCCATCGGCCGCGGGTCGACGAGCCGCGCCGCCGGGACGAGCAGCGACGGCTCGGGGTTGCCCTCGCCGAACGGCGCCAGCGCCTCGAGCTCCTCGGCCAGCTCGGCGCCGAGCTCGTCGCCGGCGACGACGGCGTCGACGCGCTCGCGGCGGACGAGGTCCTCGGCCGTCAGCGCCGCCTGCGCGTGCGCGACGAACGCGGCGCGGAACGCCTCGACCGCGTCCGGCTCGATCGTCAGCCCGGCGGCGGCGCGGTGGCCGCCGTGGCGGACGAGGTGGGCGGCCGCGGCGTCGAGCCCGGCGAGCAGGTCGAAGGCGGCGATCGAGCGGCCCGAGCCGGAGCCGAGCCCGGTGGCGTCGCCGTCGCCGGGCAGCGCGATCAGGACCGCCGGCCGGTTGTGGCGCTCGGCGATCCGCGAGGCGACGATGCCGACCACGCCCGGGTGCCAGCCCTGGCCGGCGAGCACGAGCGCCGCCGGCATGCCGCCGGCGCCCTGCTCGGCGACCTGCGCCTCGGCCTCGAACAGCATCCGCGTCTCGACGTGGCGGCGCTGCGCGTTGGCGTCGTCGAGCTCGCGCGCGATCGCGGCGGCGCGCTCGGCGTCCTGCGTGAGCAGCAGCTCGAGCCCGGCGTCGGCACGGTGCAGGCGGCCCGCGGCGTTGATCCGCGGCGCGAGGCGAAAGCCGCACGTGCGCGCGTCGACCGAGCTGGGGTCGGCGCGCGCGACGGCCATCAGCGCCCGCAGCCCGGGGCGCCGGGTCGCCGCCAGCGCGCGCAGGCCCTCGCGCACCAGGCGGCGGTTCTCGCCGGCCAGCGGGACGCAGTCGGCGACCGTGGCGAGCGCGACGAGGTCGAGGTCGACGTCGGCCTCGGCAGGGTCGCGCCCGGCGGCGCGCAGCAGCGCGCGCGCGAGCATCCAGGCGACCGCGGTCGCGCACAGGTCGGCGCACGGGTAGCCGCCGACGCGCGGGTGCACGATCGGCGCGTCGGGCAGCAGCCCGTCGGCGCGCGGGGCGTGGTGGTCGGTGACGACGACGTCGATCCCGGCGGCGCGCGCGGCGGCGACCTCGTCGACCGCCGTGATCCCGCAGTCGACGGTCACCAGCAGCGCCGTCCCTCGCGCCGCGAGGCGCTCGACGGTCGCGCGGCTCAGGCCGTAGCCGTCCTCGGCGCGGCTGGGCAGGAACCAGCCCACGTCGGCGTCCAGCGAGCGCAGCGCGCGGACGGCGATCGCCGTCGCGCAGACGCCGTCGACGTCGTAGTCGCCGTGCACGACGATCGGCGCGCCGGCGCACAGGTGGCGGCCGATCAGCTCGACCGCCTCGCGCATGCCGCCGAACTCGTCCTCGTCGTGGCGGACGTCGGCGGCGAGCCACTCGCGCGCCCGCGATGGCTCGCCCAGCCCGCGCCGGACGAGCACCTGGGCGACGGCGTGCGGGACGCCCAGCTCGTCCTCGAGCCGCAAGACGTCGGCCGCCGGGGCGGCGGGGATGTCGAGGCGCACGTCGTCCATCGGGCACCCCGAGGATGCGCGCGCGTGCGGACGGAAAGGCGGGCCGGAGCTAGAGCTCGAGCGCGGCGTTGCCGCGGCGCACGCCGGCCAGGTAGACGACGGCGATGCCGATCAGCGAGCCGGGGATCGCGTCGACGGACGTGGCGATGTGGGTCTCGGACTCGCCCGGGACGCCGAAGCCGTTGATCGCCAGCGCGACCAGGAAGCCGCCGACGACGGCGCCGAGCAGGGCGCCGACGATGCCGCCCCAGAAGCGGTCGGGGATGAAGATCGTGAAGTGCCAGATGGCGATCGCCATCATCACCCAGGCGAGCGCGCCCATCAGCGAGACCTCCCGTGGCGGCGGTTGCGGCGGGCGCCCGAGCGGCGCGGCTTGTCGCGCTTGGGCGCGTCCTTGATGAACAGCTCGTCGGGCGAGGCGTCGCGCGAGAGGTCGGGCTCCGGCTCGGCGGCCGCCTCGGGCTCGCGCGTGGCGACGGCCGACTCCTCCTGGATGTCGCGCACCATCTCGCGGAACTCGGCCTGCGAGACCTGCTCGCCCGGCAGCTCCGGCGACGTCAGCCGGCGGCGCGTCTTGCGGTCGGCCGGGGCGACGTCGGTCGCCGCGCCCGCGGCCGCCGTCGCGTAGGCGGGCACGACGCCACCGTTGGCCTGCGCGATCCGCCGGCGGCGGGCCACGTAGACGTGCTCGCGCTCCTTCCAGTGCGTCAGCACCGGCGAGGCGATGAAGATCGACGAGTACGTGCCCGAGAGCACGCCGACGAGCAGCGCGAAGGCGAAGTCGCGCAGCGTCTCGCCGCCGAAGGCCAGCAGCGCGACGATCGGCAGCAGCGTGCTGAACGTCGTCGCCAGCGAGCGGACGACGACCTCGCTCATCGAGCGGTTGACGATCTGGCTGAACGCGGCGCGCGGCATGCGCGGCACGTTCTCGCGCACGCGGTCGAACACGATGATCGTGTCGTAGAGCGAGTAGCCCAGGATGGTGAGCAGCGCCGCGACCGTCGACGTCGTCACCTCCCGGCCGGTGAGCGAGTAGACGCCGCTGGTGATCAGCAGGTCGTGCGCGAGCGCTATCAGCACGGGCACCGCGTACTTCCACTCGAAGCGCAGCGCGATGTAAGCGCTGATCACGATCAGCGACGCGATGATCGCGATGATCGCGCTCTTGGCGACGGTCTTGCCGAACGTCGGGCCGACCGTCTGGTCCTGCTCGCGCGCGAAGCCGAAGCGCTTGTCGAGCGCGTCCTTGACCTGCGAGAGCTCCTTGCCGCTGAGCGCCTTGGTGGAGATCTGGAAGGCCGTCCTGCCCTTGAACTCCTTGTTGCCCGTGACGCGCTGGATCTTCGCGTCCGCGTACCCGAGCGGCGAGAGCACGTCGCGGATCGAGCTCTCCGAGGCGGGCTTGACGAACGAGCTCGTCACGCGCGTGCCCGACTTGAAGTCGATGCCGAAGTTCAGGCCCTTGCCGCCGATCGCCAGCGCGCCGATCACCAGGATCACGCCCGAGAACGAGAAGAACCAGCGCGACGCGCCCATGTAGTCCAGCCGCGTGCGCTGCGAGTGCGTGCCGCCGGCGCCGAGCGCGGTGGGCGAGCGCAGCGCGCGCGAGCGGCCGACGGTGCCGAGCACCGCCTGCGTCGCCAGCACGGCGGTGAACAGCGAGACGAGCGTGCCGATGCCGAGCACGAGCGCGAAGCCCTTGACCCCCGCCGTGGCGAGGATGAAGAGGATGAACGCGGTCATGAACGTGACGACGTTGGCGTCGATGATCGCCGCGATGCCGCGCTTGTAGCCCTGCGCGATGCCGGCCGCGACCGAGCGTCCCCCGCGGATCTCCTCCTTGACGCGCTCGAAGATGACGATGTTCGCGTCGGCGGCGACGCCGATCGTTAGGATCAGGCCGGCGATCCCCGGCAGCGTCAGCGTGATCGGGATCAGCTTGATCAGCGCGAAGAAGTAGATCGCGTAGATGACCAGCGCCGCGACCGCGATCAGGCCGAGCACGCGGTAGAAGAGCAGCAGGAACAGCGCCACGATCGCGAAGCCGACGATGCCGGCGATCAGGCCCTCGTGCAGCGCCTGCTGGCCGAGCGTGGCCGACACCTGCGAGGCCGAGATCAGCTCCAGCTTGATCGGCAGCGCGCCGCTCTTGAGCTGGTTGGCGAGCGTCTGCGCCGTGGTGATCGTGAAGCCGCCGGAGATCTGCGAGCCGTTGCGCCCGTCGATGCCCGCCGCGTTCTGCTTGAAGTCGATGTACGGGGTGGTGATCAGGTCGTGGTCGAGCACGACCGCGAAGTGCTGGTTCTGCTGCGTGAGCGTGCCGCGCTGGGCGATCCTGCGCGTGACGTCCTGCCAGATCTTGCGGCCCCGGCCGGTGAAGTCGAACGTGACGATCGGCTGGCCGGTGCCGCCGGGGCCGTTGTCGAAGTTCTGCTCGGGGTTCTTGATGTCCGTCCCGCGCAGCGCGAAGTCGTCGTTGAGCACGTACCACGCGTTGGCCCGCTTGGGGTCGTTGGGGTCCGGGTGGTTGGGGTCGTGCGCCTGGACGAGGATCGTCCCGACCTTGACGACGCGGACGCTCTCGTTCGGGCCCGGCGCCTTGTGCGCGCGCTCGCTGAACAGGTCGGCGCGCGTCGGCTCGGGCCCCTTGACGACCGTCTTGCGCTTGTCGTTGAGCAGGTAGTACTGCGGCCCGCCCGTCGACGTCTGCTGGTGGGGCCGGGCCGGGCACTTGGCGGCGCGCAGGACCGCGGCGTACTCGCTGAGCGTGCCGGCGCCGGCCTCGCCCGCCGCCTGGCCGCCCGTGATCGACGCCTCGAGGTTGGGGTCGACGAGCTGCTTGGTGATCGCCGGGCGGCAGTCGGCCCCGAGGACGTTGGCCTCCCAGTCGTAGAAGAACATCTGCGCCGTCGTGCCGACCGTCTCGATCGCGCGCGCCTGGTTCTTGACGTCGGGCAGCGAGACGACGATCTGGTCGGAGCCCGAGCGCTGGATCTCCGGCTCGGAGACGCCGAGCTGGTCGACGCGCTTGCGCATGATGTCCAGCGAGCGCTGGATCGAGTCGCTGTCGACCTTGGCGAACTTGGTCGGCTTGGCCTGGTAGACCAGCTCGACGCCGCCCTTGAGGTCGAGGCCCTCGCGCGTCTTCTTGACCGCGATCGCCGCCACCGAGCCGGCCAGCAGGCCGGCGACGAGCAGCAGGACGAGGATGTTGCGACGGCGTTCGGTCATTGCGTCGGGACCGCGGGCACCTTACTTGTCGGGCGTCAGGACCAACAGCAGGCCGCCGTCGTCGTCGTAGGCGGGGAACAGGTCGGCCGTCGCCTTGGCCGGCAGGTCGTTCTCGGCGTGGACCTCGACCGGCTTGCCGAGCTGGCGCACACCCCACTCCAGCACGGTCTTGACGTGGTCCTCGCCGTTGGCGAACCGCAGCCCGAGGACCTCGCCGACGGGGCGCCCGACGATGCGCTCCTCGTCGAGCCCCGTCAGCTCGAACGAGCCGCGCCCGCAGCCGATCACGCGTCCGCGCTGGTCGCAGACGAAGAACGCCGCGTCGGGCGCGGGGTAGTAGTCGTCGAGCAGCTCGAACAGGAACGGGAAGCCGCACTTCGAGCAGCTGCGGGGCTCGCGGCGGAAGCCCGCGGTGCGCTCGCTCGCCGAGGAGCGGCGCCCGCACGACGGGCAGATGAACAGGGTTGCCATGGCTCCGATGAAAGGCTAGAGGGCCGGGCACGCGCGCTCGTGCGGCGCTCAGAACAGGCGCACGTCCGCCGGCGGCTCGAGCCCGAGGTGCGCGAACGCGGCCGGCGTCGCGCAGCGCCCGCGCGGCGTGCGCTTGAGGAAGCCGCGCTGGAGCAGGTAGGGCTCGTAGACGTCCTCGATCGTGTCCTGCTCCTCGGAGACGGCGATCGCCAGCGTCGACAGGCCGACCGGGCCGCCGGTGAACCGGACGCAGATCGCCTCCAGCAGCTCGCGGTCGAGCGGGTCGAGCCCGTGCTCGTCGATGCCGAGCATCGCCAGCGCCGCGTCGGCCGCGCCGGCGGTGACGACGCCGGCCGCGCGCACCTCGGCGTAGTCGCGCACGCGCTTGAGCAGGCGGTTGGCGACGCGCGGCGTGCCGCGGCTGCGCCGCGCGATCGCGTGGGCGCCGTCGAGGTGCAGCGCGACGTCGAGGATCGCCGCCGAGCGCGTGACGATCTCGGCGAGGTCGTCGTCGCCGTAGGGCTCGAGCCGGTGCTGGATGCCGAAGCGGTCGCGCAGCGGCGTCGTCAGCAGGCCCGCGCGGGTGGTCGCGCCGATCAGCGTGAACGGCGGCAGCTCGAGCGTCACGACGCGCGCGCCCGCCCCCTGCCCGACCGTGATCGGCAGCCGCCGGTCCTCCATCGCCGGGTAGAAGGTCTCCTCCAGCGCGCGCGGCAGGCGGTGCAGCTCGTCGACGAAGAAGACGCTGCGCGGCTCCAGCGCCGTCAGGAACGCGGCGACGTCGCCCTTGCGCTCGAGCGCCGGGCCCGCCGTCTGCACGAACGGGACGTCGAGCTCGGCGGCGACGATCTGCGCCAGCGAGGTCTTGCCGAGGCCGGGCGGGCCGGCCAGGAGCACGTGGTCGAGCGCCTCGCCGCGCGCGACGGCGGCCTCCAGCGAGACCGCGAGCTGCTCGCGCAGCCCCGGCTGGCCGACGAACTCCCCCAGCCGCCGCGGGCGCAGCGAGCGGTCGAGCTCGTCGTCGGCGAGCAGCGCGGCCGGGGTCTGGATGCGCTCGGGGGCGGCGTCCTTGCTCGACATCACGGGCGGGCTCCGCGCAGGGCGCTGGCCAGCAGCTCCTCGGCCGTCTCGCCGTCGGCGGAGCGCAGCAGCGCGTCGGCCTCGCGCGGCTCGTAGCCGAGCTCGAGCAGGCCCGCGCGGGCGAGCTCGTGCGGCGCGTCGGAGCGCGAGGCGACGATCGGCTCCTCGCCCGGCAGGTCGATCCCGACCTTCTCGCGCAGCTCGGCGACGATCCGCTCGGCGAGGCGCTTGCCGACGCCGGGCGCGCCCTGCAGGCGGCGCGCGTCGCCGGCGGCGATCGCGTGGACGACCTCGCGCGGCGTGCCCGCGCCGAGGACGCCGAGCGCGACCTTCGGCCCGACGCCCTGGACGCCGACGAGCAGCTCGAAGAGGTCGCGCTCCTCCTCGGCGGCGAAGCCGTAGAGCGCCATCGCGTCCTCGCGCACGACGAGGTGGCACAGCAGCGAGGTCGAGCCGCCGACGGCGGGGACCTGACGCAGCGTCTCGGCCGACACGGCGAGGCGGTAGCCGACGCCGCCGGCCGTCTCGATGACGACGTGGTCGGGCCGCCGCACGGCGACCTCGCCGGCGACCGACGCGATCATCCCGCGGCCCCGGCGACGGCGAGCGCGCCGGCCAGCGGCGCGCGGTTGACGTGGCAGATCGCGACGGCGAGCGCGTCGGCGGCGTGGTCGGGCGCCGGCGGCGCCGCCAGCGACAGCAGCGCCTGGACCATGCGCGCGACCTGCGCCTTGTCGGCGCGGCCACTGCCGCAGACCGAGCTCTTGACCTGCTGGGGCGTGTAGCTGGCGCAGGCGACCGCGGCCTGGCCGGCGGCGAGCATGACGACGCCGCGCGCCTGGCCGACGGCGAACGCGCTGTGGGCGTTGACGCCGAAGTAGACGTCCTCGAGCGCGACCGCGTCGGGCTCGTGCTCGGCGATGAGCTCGGCGACGCGGGCGTGGATCGAGGTCAGCCGCGCCTCGGCCGGCAGGCCGGGCGGCGTCTCGATGACGCCCCCGTCGAGCGCGGCCAGGCGCCCGCCGAGGCGGGCGACGACGCCGAAGCCGGTGTTGGCCGTGCCGGGGTCGATTCCGAGGACGCGCACCATCCCCGGGATTCTCCGTTCGCGCCCGGACGCCTCCCCTGGCTCTCAGGACCCGGCGGCGACCGCCTCGAGGACGTCGGCCGGCGCGTCGAAGTTCGCGTGGACGGAGTCGACGTCGTCGTTGTCCTCGAGCGCCTCGATCAGGCGCAGCACCTTGGCGGCCGCGTCGGCGTCGATCTCGACGGTGGTCTTGGGCCGCTGCTGGACCTCGGAGGCCTCGACCTGCACGCCGGCGTCCTCGAGCGCCCGGCGCACGGCGGTCAGGTCCGAGGGGTCGGCGATCACCTCGAAGACGTCGTCGTCGACGGCGATGTCCTCGGCGCCCGCCTCGACGGCGGCGAGCAGGTCGTCCTCGGAGTAGCGCGTCGCGTCGACCACGACGAGCCCCTTCTTGTCGAACAGGTAGGCGACCGAGCCCGGCTCGCCGAGGTTGCCGCCGTGCTTGGAGAACAGGTGGCGGACCTCCGAGCCGGTGCGGTTGCGGTTGTCGGTCAGCGCCTCGACGAGCAGCGCCACGCCGCCCGGGCCGTAGCCCTCGTAGACGATCGCCTCGTAGGCCTCGGCGTCCTTGTCGGCGCCGGTGCCCTTGGCGATCGCGCGCTCGATGTTGTCCTTGGGCATCGAGGCGTCCCTGGCCTTCTGCACGGCGAGCTGGAGCGCCGGGTTGCCCTCGAGGTCGCCGCCGCCCTCGCGGGCGGCGACCGTGATCGCGCGCGCGAGCTTGGTGAAGAGCTTGCCCCTGCGCGAGTCGACGATCGCCTTCTTGTGCTTGATCGACGCCCACTTGGAATGACCGGACATGGGGCCTGAGTCTAGGCGGCGGTCCCGGCGACCCCGGCGCCTAGGATGCCCTCCGTGACGAGCGTCGACCCCGCGATCTTCAAGGCCTACGACGTCCGCGGCCTCTACGGCGAGCAGATCGACGGCGACGTCGCCGAGACGCTCGGCCGGGCGTTCGTGCGCGTGCTCGCGGCGCTCGGCGGCGGGCGCCCGGCGGGCCTGCGCCTGGCGCTCGGACGCGACATGCGCCTCAGCGCCCCCGAGCTGGCCGCCCGCTATCGGGCGGGGATGGTGGCCGAGGGCGCGCACGTCGTCGACCTCGGGCAGGTCGGCACCGAGATGCTCTACTACACGGTCGGCGCGCACGGGCTCGACGGCGGGCTGATGTGCACCGCCTCGCACAACCCGAAGGCCTACACCGGCGCCAAGCTCGTGCGCGAGGGCGCGATCGCGCTGTCGGGCGACGAGGGGATCGGCGACATGCGCGCGCTGGTCGAGGCGGGGCTCGGCGAGCCGGCGGGGCCGCCGGGCTCGGCCGAGGAGCTCGACGTCTACGAGGAGTTCCAGGCGGCGGCGCTGCGCTTCATCGACCCGGCCAACGTGCGGCCGCTGAAGGTCGTCGTCGACGGCGGCAACGGCATGGCCGGGCCGATGGTCGGGCCGCTGCTCGAGCGGCTCGGGCTCGACCTCGTCGAGACCTACTGGACGCCCGACGGCGAGTTCCCCGACCACGAGCCCAACCCGCTGCTGCCCGAGAACCGGGCGTTCGTGATCGACAAGGTCCGCTCCAAGGGCGCCGACCTGGGGATCGCCTGGGACGGCGACGCCGACCGCTGCTTCTTCATCGACGACACGGGCGAGTTCGTCGACGGCGACTTCATGACGGCGATCCTCGCCGAGCACCTGCTGTCGCGATGCGATCCCGCCCACCCCGCCGACGTCCTCTACGACGCGCGCGCCTCGCGGGCGGTCGCCGACACCGTCGAGCGGGCCGGCGGCCGCGCCCACGTCAACCGCGTCGGCCACGCGTTCTTCAAGACGCGAATGCGCGACGAGGGCGCGATCTTCGGCGGCGAGGTCTCCGGGCACTACTACTTCCACGACTTCTCCAACGCCGACAGCGGCACGATCCCGGCGCTGCTGATCCTCGAGAAGCTGTCGGTCGAGGGCAGGCGGATGAGCGAGCTGCTGGAGCCCTACCGCTCGAGGTACTTCATCTCCGGCGAGATCAACTCCGAGGTGGCCGACGCCGACGCCAAGCTGCGCCTGATCGAGGAGCGCTATGCCGACGCGACGATCACCCACGTCGACGGCGTCAGCGTCGACTACGAGGACTGGCACTTCAACGTGCGCGCGTCGAACACCGAGCCGCTGCTGCGCCTGACGCTCGAGTCGCTCGTCTCGCGCGAGGACATGGAGCGCCGCCGCGACGAGGTGCTGGAGCTCATCCGGAGCTGACCGTGGCGGCCGCCGGCGCTGACAGGACGGGCATCCACGCCCTCGCCGTGCCGACGCCGTTCGCCATCGGGCGGGTCAACTGCTACCTCGTCGAGGACGACCCGCTGACGCTCGTCGACGCCGGGCCGAACTCGGCGACCTCGCTGGTCGCGCTGGAGCGGATGCTCGCCGAGCACGGCCGGCGCGTCGAGGACCTCGAACGGGTCGTGCTCACCCACCAGCACATGGACCACGTCGGCCTGGCCGGGATCCTCGCGTCGCGCTCGGGCGCCGAGGTCGTCGCGCTCGACCTGCTCGCGCCCTACCTCGCCGACTGGGACGCGAGCATGGAGGCCGACGACCGCTTCGCCGAGCGCGTGATGGCGCGCCACGGCGTGCCCGACGAGGTGGCCGTCGCGCTGCGGGCCGTGTCGGCGCTGGCGCGCGGCTGGGGCGCGAGCGTCGCCGTGACGCGGACGCTCGTCGACGGCGACGAGCTGGGCTTCGCCGGGCGCACGTGGCGGGCCCACCGGCGGCCCGGCCACTCGCCGACCGACACCGTCTTCCACGACGAGCGCAGCGGCGAGCTGATCGTCGGCGACCACCTGCTCCCCCGCATCTCCTCCAACCCGGTCGCCGCGCGCCCGCCGGACGGCCCGATCGACGCGCCGCGCCCGCACTCGCTGCGGATGTACGTCGACTCGATGACGCTCACGCGCGACATGGAGGTGACGACCGTCCACCCCGGCCACGGCGAGTCGTTCGCCGGCCACGCGACGCTGATCGACGACCGCCTGCGGATGCACGAGCGCCGCGCCGACAAGCTGCACCGGCTGATCTCCGAGCAGCCGCGCAGCGCCCACGAGCTCGCCCAGGAGATGTGGGGCAGCGTGGCGATCGCGCAGGCGTACCTGACGCTCTCGGAGGTGCTCGGCCACACCGACCTGCTGGTCGAGCAGGGGCGCGTGCGCGAGGAGGAGACCGACGGCGTCGTGCGCTTCTTCGCGACGGGCTGAGCCACGGTGATCGCGCTCAACGCGCGCGCCGCGGCGCGGGCCGAGCTGGGCGGCGTCGAGCGCTGGGCGCGCGAGCTCGAGCGGCGGCTGGGCGCCGACGCGGTGCTGCGCCCGCCGGCCGCGCTCAGCCATCGCGCGGGA
>DASZVK010000355.1:0-4494 GCA_035547175.1 Solirubrobacteraceae bacterium | reverse complement strand
GACGTGCGGGCCGTCGACGTCGGTCCAGTCGTGCTCGGCGAACGGGCGGCCCGGGATCGGGACGCCGTAGGCGACCGCCGCGAGCGACGACGTCATCACGACCCGCCGCACGCCGGCGGCGCGCGCCGCGCGCAGCACGCGCAGCGTGCCGTCGCGGGCGGGGACGACGAGCTCGTCGGGGTCGCGGGGCGCGACGAGCGGGAACGGCGAGGCGACGTGCAGCACGTGCGAGCAGCCGTCGAAGGCGCGCGCCCAGCCGTCGTCGGCGGTCAGGTCGGCGACGGCGAACGACAGCGCGTCGCCCGGCTCGCGCCCGGCGGCGGCGAGCGTCGCGCGCACCGCGGCCTCGCGCCCGGGGGCGCGCACGGTCGCGCGCACGCGGTAGCCGGCGTCGGCGAGCGCGGCGACGCAGTGCATGCCGACGAACCCCGACCCGCCGGTGACGAGGACCGTCGCGGCGGGCATGCGCCGTCAGGCGAGCGCGAGGACCGAGCGGATGCCTGCCTGGCGCTCCATCAGCTCGAAGCCCTCGTTGACCTGGTCGAGCGTCAGCGTGTGCGAGACGAACGGCTCGAGGTCGAGCTCGCCGGCGAGCCAGCGGTCGACGAGCGCCGGCACGCCGTCGCGGCCCTTGACGCCGCCGAACGACGAGCCGGCGATGCGCCGGCCGGTGATCAGGAGGCGCGGGATCACGTCGAGCGTCTCGCCCCGACCCGCCACCCCGCACATCGTCGCCAGGCCCCAGCCCATGCGCGCGGCCTCGACGGCCTGGCGCATGACCCGCACGTTGCCGGTCGCCTCGAAGGTGTAGTCGAAGCCGAAGCCGCCGGTCATCTCGACGAGCTGCGCCACGGCGTCCTCGCCGCCGGTCACGAGGTCGGTCGCGCCCTGCCCGCGCGCCAGCTCGAGGCGCTCGGGCGAGAGGTCGACGCAGACGATCCGCTCGGCGCCCGCCAGGCGCGCGCCGGCCACCGCGCCGAGGCCGACCATCCCGGCGCCGAACACCGCGACCGTCGCGCCGGGCGCGACCCTGGCCGTGTTGAGGACGGCCCCGAGCCCGGTCGACAGGCCGCACGCGAACAGGCAGACGCGGTCCAGCGGCGCCTCGGGCGAGACCTTCGCCAGCGCGATCTCCGGCATCACCGTCGCCTCGGCGAACGTCGACGTGCCCATGAAGTGGCGGATCGGCTCGCCGCCGCGCGACAGCCGCGTCGTGCCGTCGGGCAGGTAGCCGAGGTTCTGCTGCTCGCGGATCGCCAGGCACAGGTTCGTGCGGTCGTCGCGGCAGTGCACGCACTCCTGGCATTGCGGCGAGAACAGCGTGACGACGTGGTCGCCGACGGCGAGGCTGGTCACGCCCTCGCCGACCGCCTCGACGACGCCGGCGCCCTCGTGGCCGAGCACGGTCGGCGCGTAGCCCGACGGGTCGGCTCCCGAGGCGGTGTACATGTCGGTGTGGCAGACGCCGCAGGCGTGCAGGCGGACGAGCGCCTCGCCGGCCCGCGGGCCCTCGAGGTCGACCTCCTGCACGACGAGCGGCTCGCCGAACTGCTCGAGCACGGCGGCGCGGATCCTCATCGGGCGATCGTAGTGGGCGAGGCCGACGAGGGATCGCGACGGCCGTCCGCGGATCACGATACTTTTAAGCATCATCGTGCTCCTTTGTACTGTCGATCGACTGAGCGCTTGACGCGCCCATCGCCAAGAGGGTCGAGCGTGCTCGCGCGGCTTCTGTCGTCCCGTCGGCTGTGGGCCGTCCTGGCGTCGTTGCTGATCGCGGCGCTCGTCGGCGGCATGGCCGTCTCGTCGGCCGACGTCGGCGCCCTGCTCGGCTACGGCTACGGCGGCGGGGACTACGGTGGCGGAGCGCCCGTCACCGACTATCCGTTCGGCGGCGCCGTCGAGGACCTGGCCGGCTGCGCGGATCACGTGCTGCCCGCCAACGACGACAGGTCGACGGCCGCCGTGCCGCTGCCGTTCGCGCTCGACTTCCTCGGCGACACGTACTCCAGCGTGTACGTCAACAACAACGGCAACCTGACCTTCCGGGCCCCGGAGCCGACGTACGAGCCCCATGACCTCGCCGTCGGCGGCGTGCCGATGATCGCGCCGTTCCTGGCCGACGTCGACACGCGACCCGCGGGCTCGGGCGTCGTGACGTACGGCTCGACGACCGTCGACGGCCGCCCCGCGTTCTGCGTGAACTGGTTGCGCGTCGGCTACTTCGCCAGGCATGTCGACAGGCGCGACAGCTTCCAGGCCCTGCTAGTCGCCTCCGGCTCGAACGGCGACTTCGACATCGTCTTCAACTACGACGAGGTGGCCTGGGAGGCCGGCGACGCTAGCGGCGGCGTCGATGGCCTGGGCGGCCTGGCGGCCACGGCCGGCTGGACGAGCGGCGACGGCGTCGCCGGCCACCACGAGCTGCTGCCCGGGTCGGCGACGGCGGGTGGGCTGCTCGACTCCAATCCCTCGACCGGCCTGATCCACGGCAGCCGCGACAGCGCGCAGCTCGGGCGCTACGTCTTCCCGGTGCGCAACGTCCCGGTGGAGACGGCGGCACCCGCGATCTCGGGCACCGCCGTCCAGGGGCAGGTGCTCGGCGTCGCCCACGGGACGTGGACCAACGACCCCACATCCTACGGCTACCGGTGGCAGCGCTGCGACGCGCTCGGGGCGTCCTGCGAGCCGATCGACGGGGCGACGTCGCCCACGTACACGCTCGGCGACGACGACGTCGGGCACACCGTGGTCGTCGAGGAGACGGCGACGAACGCCGGCGGCGATTCGCTTCCCGCCGCATCGGCGCCGACCGCCGTCGTGGTCGCGCTCCCACCGGTCGAGGTGGCTCCGCCGACGGTCAGCGGGACGGCGCAGGAGGGCCGGACGCTGACCGAGCACCACGGGAGCTGGACCAACCGTCCCGTGAGCTTCACCTACCAGTGGAAGCGCTGCGCCGTCGGCGGTGGCGACTGCGTCGCCATCGCGGGCGCGACGGACGACGCCTACACCGCCACGGCCTCCGACGTCGGCTCCGTGCTCGTAGTCGAGGAGACGGCCCACAACACGGGCGGAGCATCGGCGCCGGCGTCGTCGTCGGCCACGGCGGCCGTGCTGCCGGCGCCGCCGTCGCCGGTCTCGCCGCCGACCATCTCGGGCGTCGCCATCCGCGGTCACCAGCTCAGCGTCGAGCACGGCGCGTGGACGAACGACCCGACCTCCTACGGCCATCAGTGGCAGCGCTGCGACGCGCTGGGGGCGGCCTGCCAGCCGATCGCCGGGGCGACGGGCGACGCCTACACGGCGACCGCATCCGACGTGGGGCACGCGCTGCGCGTCCAGGAGACGGCCGCGAACGCGGGCGGCAGCTCGCAGCCGCAGACCTCCGCGCCGACCGCGATCGTCGTGCCGAGCGCGCCCGTCAACGTCAGCCCGCCCACGATCACGGGGATCCCGCGGCGGGGACAGACGCTCACCGAGCACCACGGCGACTGGACCGACGCGCCGACGGGCTTCACCTACCGGTGGGAGCGCTGCGACCCAGGCGGCGGCTGCGTCGCCATCGCCGGTGCCGTCACCGCCGCCTACACGCTCACCGCGTCCGACGTCGGCCATGCGATCGTCGTCGAGGAGACCGCCCGCAATGCCCAGGGCACGAGCGATCCCGCCACGTCGGAGCCCACCGGGACCGTCTCGGAGGCGATCGCGCGGGTCACCGTGACCGCCCAGGGAGGGGCGCCGCTGTCCGGCGCGTCCGTCGTGTACGTCGCCGCGGACGGCACCGCGACCAGCGCTACGACGGACGGCGACGGGGTCGCCTCGCTGTCGGGGCTGCCCGACGGGGACGACACCGTGTACGCGTGGCTGAGCGGCTACCGGCCGAAGGTCGCGTCGGTCTCGGTGAGCGGTGGCTCGGGGGACGCCACCGTGAGCCTCGATCCCGGCGACGTCGGCGTCGCCACGCTGGTCTCCCATCAGCTGACGCCGCAGGAGATCGAGGACGCGGGCATCGACACGAGCGACCCGGACAACCAGCTCGTCTACGGCTTCGACATCACGCTCGACTACACGGGCGATCCGTCGTTGCCGCACGAGCTCTGCGGGAACCTCAACGGCGCCGGGCAGTTCGTCGGAGGCACCGCGTTCGGGGCGTGCGGCGGAGGCGGCGGGGGAGGGGGCGCGAGCGGATGCGCGGGCACGAGCTGCCATGGCTCCGGCGGCCTGGTGGCCGTCGGCACGACGATCCAGGGGCACCCGCTGATCGAGCTCCTGCACCTCTCCGGGCACGCGACCGTGCTCAAGCAGCTCTTCTCGGTCGACATGACGGTCGCCAACCTCTCGGGGGAGCCGTTCGACCTCACCGGAGGAAGCGCCACGCTGAGCCTGCCCGCCGGCCTGTCGCTCGCGCCGACCGCCACGCCGCAGAGCGAGACGCAGGACGTGGCGACGGTGCCCGGCGGCGGCGCCGTGACGACGAGCTGGATCGTGCGTGGC
>DASZVK010000354.1:0-12589 GCA_035547175.1 Solirubrobacteraceae bacterium | reverse complement strand
CGAGCAGGTGTTGAAGAGGATCAGGTCGGCGTCGGCGCGCTCGGGCGCCTCGCGATAGCCGAGCGACTCGAGCATCCCCTTCATGCGCTCGGAGTCGTGCTCGTTCATCTGGCAGCCGAACGTGGTGACGTGGTAGCGCTTCACGACGCCTCGAAGGGTAGGCGTCAGGCGGCGTCGCGGCCGAGCGCGCGGATCGCGTCGTAGGCCAGCTCGAGCTCGTAGCCGCGGCGGACGAGCAGGCCGAGCGCGCGCTCGCGGTCGCGGTCGGTCCCGGGCAGCGCCGGGAAGCGGCGGCGCAGCAGCGCGACGGCGTCGTCGAGCTCGCCCTGCGCGCCGTCGGCGACCGCCGCGGCGACGTGCTCGCGCGCGACGCCCAGCTCGCGCAGGCGGCGCTCGATGCGCTCCGAGCCCCACGAGTCCAGCGAGCGCCGGTCCTCGGCGAAGCGCCGCGCGAAGCGGGCGTCGTCGAGGTAGCCCTGCTCGGCCAGCTCGGCGATCGCCTGCTCGGCGGCCGGCTCGCGGACGCCCTTGGCCAGCAGGTGCGCGCGCACCTCGGCCACCGTACGGTCGCGGCGGCCGAGGAAGCGGTAGGCCCGGGCGAGCGCGTCCTCCAGCGACGCGCTCGCATCCCGCACGGAGTCGGCGGACACCGACGCCCGTCAGGCGGCCTCGGCCAGGCCCCCGTCGGGCCCCGGCGCGACCCCGTCGGCGTCGCCTGCGTCCCCGTCGGGGGTGCGCTCGATCGGCACGACGAGGTCGCGGTCGACGCCGAGCGCGGCGTAGATCTTGTCCTCGATCTCCTTGGCCATCTCCGGGTGCTCGTCGAGGAACGCCTTGGCGTTGTTGCGCCCCTGGCCGAGGCGCTCGTCGCCGTAGGAGAAGAACGAGCCCGACTTGGTGACGACGTTGTTCTCGATGCCGAGGTCGATCAGGCAGCCCGACGTCGAGATGCCGGTGCCGAACTCGATGTCGAACTCGGCCTGGCGGAACGGCGGCGCGACCTTGTTCTTGACGACCTTCACGCGCACGCGGTTGCCGACCGCCTCGGTCCCCTCCTTGAGCGTCTCGATGCGGCGGATGTCGAGGCGCTGGGACGAGTAGAACTTCAGCGCGCGGCCGCCCGGCTGGGTCTCCGGCGAGCCGAACATGACGCCGACCTTCTCGCGGATCTGGTTGGTGAACAGGCAGATCGTCTGCGTGCGGTTGAGGTTGCCGGCGAGCTTGCGCATCGCCTGGCTCATCATCCGCGCCTGCAGGCCGACGGTCGTGTCGCCCATCTGGCCCTCGAGCTCGGCCCGCGGCGTCAGCGCCGCCACCGAGTCGACCGCGATCAGGTCGACCGCGCCCGAGCGCACCAGCATGTCGGCGATCTCCAGCGCCTGCTCGCCGTAGTCGGGCTGGGAGACCAGCAGCTCGTCGATGTCGACGCCGATCCGCTGGGCGTAGAGCGGGTCCATCGCGTGCTCGGCGTCGATGAACGCGCACACGCCGCCGAGCTTCTGGGCCTCGGCGATGATGTGGTACATCAGCGTCGTCTTGCCCGAGGACTCCGGGCCGAAGACCTCGACGATGCGCCCGCGCGGCACGCCGCCGATCCCCAGCGCCAGGTCGAGCGACAGCGCGCCGGTCGGGATCGCGTCGACGCGCACCTGGGCGCCCTCGTCGCCCATGCGCATGACCGTGCCCTTGCCGAACTGGCGCTCGATCTGCGTGAGCGCGCCCTGCAGGGCGGCGTCGCGGGCCTTGGCGGCCTTCTCGTCGGCGGGTGCTGGCATGGCTTGGCTGTCTCCTCAGAGGGTTTGGGGCCGAACGTAGGGCCCGCGGCGGACGGAACGGGCGGACCGTAAGGCCGGCGCGCGATACGAACACGCGTTCTGTGTGGTGAGTGTGCGGCAGGGGCCGGACGGAACCGACGCGATCCGCACGATGCCGTGCGGCCTCAGGCCAGGCGCTCGTAGCGCGACCCGGGATGCGAGCGGTACAACGCCATGCCGGCGGTGGCGACGCGCAGCGGCGGGAGCGGCGGCGGAGCGCCGTGTGGGCGCCGTCCCCTACGGACGCGTGCGAGCGTGACGTGGGGGCGAAACGGCCGCTCGTCGGGCTCGTGGAACGGCCGCATGCGCTCGACCGCAGCCGCCCGCAGCGCCGCCAGCGCCGGATCGGGCTCGATCTCGGCGACGAGGACCGTCGGCCGCCCGCGATCCGGCAGCCAGGCGCTCCCCGCGATCGCCAGGGATGGAGGCGAGGGAGGCAGATGCGCCAGCGCTCGCACGATCTCCGCGACCTCGCCGGCCGGCCGCTCGCCGAGGAAGGCGAGCGTCACGTGCAGGGAGTCGCGCGGGACGGCGCGCAGCGCCTCGTCGCCCGCGACGGCCTCCGCCGCCCAGCGATGCAGCACCGCCCGCGCCTCGGCCTCCAGCGCCAGCGCCACGAACAGCCGCACCCTCGCGCGTGGGCTGCGATCGGGACGCATGAGGGACGTTTCGCAGCCCACGAGGCCGGCGGCCGGCGATCGGGGTCACGCGGACGGCGCCGGCGGGTCCGACTCCCCGCGCAGCAGCCGGCGGACGAGGTGCAGCGCGACCGTCGTCGAGCGGTCGCGGACGTCCGCGCGGGCGCCCGGCAGCAGCGTGCGCCGCGTCAGGTGCGCGCCCTCGGGCCCGGCGACCGACAGGCACACGGTCCCGACGGGCTTCTCCTCGGTCCCCCCTCCCGGGCCGGCGACGCCGGTGATCCCGACGCCGACGTCGGCGCCCAGCCGCGCCCGCGCGCCGTCGGCGAGCGCGCGCGCGACCTGCGTCGAGACGGCGCCGTGCTCGGCGATCAGCGACGGGTCGACGCCGACGACGCCGGCCTTGACGCCGTTGGCGTAGGCGACGATGCCGCCGAGCACGTACTCCGACGAGCCGGCGCGCTCGGTCAGCCGCGCGGCGAGCAGGCCGCCGGTGCACGACTCCGCCGTCGCGATCGTCCACGAGCGCGCGCGCAGCATCGTCGCGACCTGCTCGTCGACGGTCGTCCCGTCGTCGGAGAACAGCGTGTCGGGGTGGCGGTCGCGGACCGTGCGCTCGAAGGCCGCGTAGACGTCCTCGAAGCGCGGCTCGTAGCGCGTGACGACCTCGATCTCGCCGCGGCGCAGGCAGGTCGTGATCTCCAGCCCGTCGATGCCGTGGTCGTCCTCGGCGACGCGCAGCGTCACCGCGATCTCCGACTCGGGGATCCCGAACAGCCGCAGCATCCGCTGGCGGTACTCGGTGCGGCCCGCCACCGCGGCCTGGAACGCCTCGCTGGCCACGGCCGCGTCCCACATCGCCTGCAGCTCGCGCGGCGGGCCGGGCAGGACGACGATCGTGGGCGCCGGGCCGCCGGCCGGCGCGCCGGGCGGCACGACCAGGCCGGGCGCGGTCCCGACCGGCTCGAGCACCGCCGCCCCCTCGGGGACCATCGCCTGCTTGCGGTTGGACTCGCGCAGCGCCGCCTCGTCGATCTCCGGCCAGCGGTGGCGGACGCCCTCGAGGATCGCCCAGATCCGCTGCTCGAGCGCCTCGTCGATCCGCGACGGCCGCCCCTGGAAGTCGCCGACGACGAGCGCGGTGAGGTCGTCGGCCGTCGGCCCCAGGCCACCGCTGGTGATGATCAGGTCCATGCCCTCGTCGCGGAAGAAGCGCAGCGCCCCCTCGATGTCCGCGGGCCGGTCGCCGACGATCGCGACGTGGGCGACGTCGACGCCGAGCTCGCGCAGGCGCTCGGCCAGCCACGGGCCGTTGCGGTCCGTGATCCGGCCCGTCAGCACCTCGGTGCCGGTGACGACGATGCCGGCGCGCGCGCTCACGTGCCGCACAGCGGCGCCGCCGCGCCGTAGAGCCGCTTGGGCTTGACGCCGTGCCTGATCTCGTAGGAGAGCGGCTGCTGGGACTCGGGGACGTCGAAGAACTTGCCGTCGATGCGCAGGTTCATGCCGCCGTTGCCGATCGTCACGCGGAAGCGCTTGGAGTGGTAGGTGCGCAGCGTCGTCTGCGGCCCCGCGTTGCCGACGTAGCGCGTCACGTCGCGGTCGGCGTCGCGGATGCAGACCCAGACCACGGAGTCGGTCGGGGCGAGGCTCAGCGCCACCGGCTCGGGCACGCGCGCGGGCGGCTTGCGCTGGGTCGTGCGCGTCGCCGTCGTCTCCGGGTTGCGCGTCTGCGCGGGCTTGGTCGCCGGCGGCACCTTGTCGGCGTCCGAGCCGTTGCCGCCGCCGCGGCCGAGCAGGATCAGCACGCCGACGAGCGCGACGACGAGCACGGCGACGACGACGTCGCGCCCGATCCCGCCGCGCCCCCGCCGCCCGGCGCGACCGGCGTGCCCGGCCCGCTCGCGCGAGGACATCGGCAGGACCTCCTGCTCGGTGGGCCGCTGGAAGCGCAGCTTGTAGTCCTCCAGCAGCACGCGCGCGTCGAGGCCGAGCGTCTCGGCGTAGGTGCGCAGGAAGCTGCGCACGAACGTGTCGCCCGGCAGCAGGTCCCACTCCTCGTTCTCGAGCGCGCGCAGGTACTTCGCCCGGATCTTGGTCTTGGCCTCGATCTCGGAGATGTCGAGGTGCTGGCGCATGCGCGCCTCGCGGAGGGTGGCGCCGATGTCCGGCATGGTGGACCGAGGGTGATGCTATTCGGCGTCGTCGGCGGGAGGCGGAGCCAGCGCCGCGGCCGGCGCCTGGACGACGTCGCCCCGCTCGGCCAGGCCCGCCAGCACCCGTGGGAGGTCGGACTCGGCGACGAGCACCGAGCGCGGCTTGGAGCCCTCGTAGCCGGAGATCACGCCGCGGCGCTCGAGCATGTCGATCAGCCGCCCGGCGCGCGTGTAGCCGAGGCGCAGCCGCCGCTGCAGCATCGACGTCGACGCGGTGCCCATCTCGACGACGAGCTGGATCGCCTCGCCGAGCAGCGGGTCCTCGTCGGGGTCGAGCTCGTCCTCGCCGCGCGCCTCGACCTCCGGCGGCTCGACCTCCTCGAGCAGGTCCTCGCGCAGCTCGGGCTCCCCCTGGCGCCCCCAGAACGTCGTCAGCTTCTCGATCTGGCCCTCGTCGATGTAGGCGCCCTGGATGCGCTGCAGCTTCGACGACCCCTGCGGCGAGAACAGCATGTCGCCCGCTCCGAGCAGCGACTCGGCGCCGTTCTGGTCGAGGATCACGCGCGAGTCGGTCTGGCTGGAGACGGCGAAGGCGATCCGCGACGGGACGTTGGCCTTGATCATCCCGGTGATGACGTCGACGCGCGGGCTCTGCGTCGCCAGCACGAGGTGGATGCCGACCGCGCGCGCCTTCTGCGCCAGGCGGATGATCGAGTCCTCGACGTCGGCCGGCGCGACCATCATCAGGTCGGCGAGCTCGTCGATCACGCAGAGCACGTAGGGCAGCGGCTCGTCGCCGTCGGCGACCCGCCGCGCGTTGAGCTCGGGCAGGCTGCGCGTGCGCGCCATCGCCATGATCCCGTAGCGCCACTCCATCTCGCGCACGAGGTTCTGCAGCGCGTTGGCGGCGCTGCGCGGCGAGGTGATGACCGGCGTCAGCAGGTGCGGGACGTGCTCGTAGTGGTTGAGCTCGACCTGCTTGGGATCGACGAGCACGAGCCGCACCTCGTCGGGCCGCGCGCCGAGCAGGATCGAGGAGAGCATCGCGTTGACGCAGCCCGACTTGCCGGCGCCGGTCGTGCCGGCGACGAGCACGTGCGGCATCTTCGCCAGGTCGGCGGCGATCGCCTTGCCGGAGACGTCCTTGCCCAGCCAGACGGTCAGCGGCGACCAGTCCTTCGGCCGCGCCGCGTAGACGTCGCCGAGCTGGACGATCCGGCGCTTGGCGTTGGGGACCTCGATGCCGACCGCCTGCTTGCCCGGGATCGGCGCGAGGATGCGGATGTCGGTCGCCGCCAGCGCGTAGGCGAGGTCGTCCTTGAGCTGGGCGACCTTGGACATCTTCACGCCCGGCGCGAGGCGCAGCTCGTAGCGGGTGATGTGCGGGCCCGCGACGGCGCCGATCACCTGCGCCTCGATGCCGAAGTGCCCGAGCGCCTCGACGAGCCGCGCCGCGGTCTTCTCCTGGCCGGCGGTGTCCGGCCTCTTGCCGTCCTCCGAGGACACGCGCAGCACGCGCCCGGCCTCGGGCAGCGCCCACTCGACGTCGGCCTCGAGCTCGGAACGGGCATCGCCGGGGGCGGCGGGGCCCTCGACCGCCTCCTCGTCCTCGCGAGCCGTCGGGCCGTCGAGCCCGTCGTCATCGCGGCCTTCCCGGCCCAGGCCGTCGGGAGGCACCACGACCTCCTCCCCCTCGTCGCCCGCTGCTTCCTCCGGAGCGCCGAACAGGTCGGGGAAGCGGGCCTCGCCGTCGAGCTCGGCCGCTGGCGCGAGCCTGCGCGGCCGCGGCGTGCGCGTGACGACGGGCTCGGAGTCCTCGGGCTCGGGCGGCGCGAGGCGCTCGCGCGTGCGCGCCGCGCCGTCGAGGGCGAGCGCCGCCAGCTCCTCGGAGCCGCGCCGCAGCGCGCGCGTCGTGTCGGCGACGCCGGCGCCCGTCGCGCGCAGCACGCCCGCCACCGACGCGCCGGTCAGCAGGATCAGCGCCGCGAGGAACAGGAAGACCGCGACGAGATGCGTGCCGGCGCCCCCCAGCAGCCGCGAGACGACGTGGTGCAGCGCGTCGCCGACGATGCCGCCGCGCCGCTCGAACGACGCCGGGACGAACTCCTGCGGCGCGCGCCCGGGGCCGACGCCCAGCGTCCCCGAGGCGAGCGCGAGCGTCGTCGAGGCGACCAGGCAGATCGCGCCGGACCGCAGCGGCCGCACGGCCGGCAGGACCGGGCGCATGACGGTCAGCGCGCCGACGACGACGAAGCCGACCGGCGCCGCGTAGGCCATGTCGCCGACCACGTAGCGGCAGGCGCGCACGACCGCGGCGCCGACCGTGCCGCCGTCCCACCCCAGGTAGAGCGGGAAGGCGAGGAAGACGCCGACGCAGGCGAGCGCCAGGCCGAGGACGTCGAGGTGGTGCTGCTCGAGCACCGGCAGCCCGAGCCGCCAGGCCGATCCGCGCCGCGCCCGTGACCGCGCCTTCGCGCGCGGGCGCGAGGACGTCGTCCTGGAGCCCCGGCGAGGCGAGGGCTTGCGAGCGGTCGAGCGGGAGGCGGCCATGGGTGGGTGGGCTTCCCCTTTCGACGCCGCCCGCGAAGACCCTGCCGGGCCGTACCATCCTGCTGGATGAACGGGTCGGACCGCAGCCCGCGCGTGCTGGTGGTCGAGGACGACGACGAGATCGCCGGCGTCCTGCAGCGCTCGCTGCGCCTCGAGGGCTACGAGGTGCGCCTCGCCGGCGACGGCGAGGAGGCGCTCGCCGACGCGCGCGCGTTCCTGCCCGACCTCGTGATCCTCGACCTCGGCCTGCCCCGCATGGACGGCATGGAGGTCGCCCGGCGCCTGCGCGCCGACGACGACGTGCCGATCCTGATCCTGACCGCGCGCGACGCGCTGGAGTCGCGCGTCGAGGGCCTCGACGCCGGCGCCGACGACTACCTCGTCAAGCCGTTCGAGCGCCAGGAGCTGCTGGCCCGCATGCGCGCGCTGCTGCGCCGCCGCCCGCCGCGCGGGTCGGCGTCGCTGTCGGTCGGGGACCTCGTGCTCAACCCCGACACGCACGAGGTCTCGCGCGACGGCCGCGCGATCGAGCTGACCCAGCGCGAGTTCGAGCTGCTCGAGTTCCTGATGCGCAACGAGCGGATCGTGATCCCGCGCCAGCGCCTGCTCGAGGAGGTCTGGGGCTACGACCCGTTCGCGACGACGAACACGATCGAGGTGTTCGTCTCCAACCTGCGCCGCAAGCTCGAGGCCGACGGCGAGGACCGGCTGCTGCACACGATCCGCGGAGCGGGGTACGTGCTGCGTGCTTAGCCGCCTGTCGATCCGCTGGCGCCTCGCGCTCGGCTCGGCCCTGCTGACGCTCGTGATCCTGCTCGGCTTCGCGGTCGTCGTCGGCGTGCTGACCACCAAGCGGATCGAGCAGGACTTCGACGTCCACGTCTCCCAGGGCGAGAGCGAGCTGATCTCGCTCGTCCAGCGCCACGCCTCGTTCGACGCCCGCACCGGCGCCTTCGACCTGCCCGCCGAGCGCCTCGCCGCGTTCGCCAGCGCCGACCACGCGCTCGTGCGCGTCACCGGGCCCGACGGGACGACGCTGCTGTTCCCCGACGAGGACTCCGCCGACGACTCCGAGCCCGACTTCGGCTACGTGCGCACCAACCAGACGCTCGAGATCGCCGGCTACCGGATCATCAGCCGCTACGTGCCGCTGCGCGAGGGGACCTACTCGGTCACCGCGCTCTACGGGCGGCGGCTGTCGGAGGTCAGCGGCACGCAGGACCGCCTGCGCTTCCTGCTCGGCGTCGGCGTGCTCGGCGGCGCGCTGCTGGCGCTCTGCGCCGGCCTGCTGATCGCGCGCAACGCGATGCGCCCGGTGACGCGCCTGACGGCGACGGCGCGCGAGGTCACGCGCACCCGCGACCCCGACCGCACGGTGCCGGTGCCGCACGCCGAGGACGAGGTCGCCGAGCTGGCGGGGACGCTCAACGAGATGCTGGCGGCGCTGGCCGAGTCGCGCGCCGAGACCGAGGCGATGCTCGCGCGCCAGCGCCAGTTCGTCGCCGACGCCTCGCACGAGCTGCGCACGCCGCTGACGAGCGTGCTCGCCAACCTCGAGCTGCTCGCCGACGCGCTCGACGGCGAGCACGGCGAGGCGGCCCAGAGCGCGCTGCGCTCGTCGCGCCGCATGCGGCGCCTGGTCGCCGACCTGCTGCTGCTCGCGCGCGCCGACGTCGGCCGCGAGGCGCGCCGCGCGCCGACCGACCTGGCCCAGGTCGTCGTCGAGGCCGCGGCCGAGCTCGAGCCGGTCGCCGGCGACCACGTGATCGAGGTCGACGCGCGACCGGCGCTCGTCGACGGCTCGCGCGACGACCTGCACCGCCTGGCGCTCAACCTGATGGAGAACGCGCTGCGCCACACGCCGCCGGGGACGCACGTCTCCGCCTCGGTGGCGCGCGTCAACGGCGACGTGCGGCTGGTCGTCGCCGACGACGGCCCCGGCATCGCGCCCGAGCTGCGCGACCGGATCTTCGAGCGCTTCGTGCGCGGCAAGGGCGACCGCGGCGGCTCGTTCGGCCTCGGCCTGGCGATCGTGCGCGCGGTCACGCGCTCGCACGGCGGCTCGGTGACGATCGACGACGCGCCGGGCGGCGGCGCGCGCTTCACCGTCTCGCTGCCGGCCGAGTAGCGCCCGCTAGACCTCGACGACGACCGGCAGCACCATCGGCCGCCGGCGCAGGCGCGCGTAGACGAGCTCGGCAAGGTCGTCGTGGAGCGTCTTCTGCAGCAGGTCGATCTCGCGGATCTCCTCGGCGGCGGCCTTCTCCAGCGAGCGCTCGACCGTGTCGCGCAGCTCGTCCAGCAGCGCCTCGGCGTCGTCCGGGTAGGGCACGCCGCGGAGCATGATCTCGGGGTCGGCGACCGACGTGCCGTCCTGCTCGGAGATCGTCGCGACGACGACGAAGATGCCGTCCTTGGAGAGCATCCGGCGGTCGCGCAGCGCGACGTCGGTGGGGTCGCCGACGTCCATGCCGTCGACGAAGATCATCCCCGCCTGCTCGCGCCCGCCGAAGCGCGCGCCGCGCCCGTCGACCTCCAGCGGCAGGCCGTTCTCGCCGCCGAAGACGTCGGCCGGGTCGATGCCGACCGCCTCGGCGAGCTGGCCGTGCAGGCGGATGCGCTTGAAGTCGCCGTGGAACGGCATCACGTAGCGCGGTCGCAGCAGGTTGAGCATCAGCTTGACCTCCTCGGCGTAGCCGTGGCCGGAGGCGTGGATCGGCGCGTCGGCGGTGGTCAGCACGTCGCAGCCGATGTGGTACAGGCGGTCGATCGTGTCGATCACCGCGCGCTCGTTGCCGGGGATCGGCGTGGCGCTGAAGACCACCGTGTCGCCCTCGTGCAGCTGCACCGCGGGGTGGTCGTTGTGCGCCATCCGCCGCAGCGCGCTCGACGGCTCGCCCTGGGAGCCGGTCGACATGATCACGAGCCTGTGGTCGGGCCAGTCGTCGAGCTCGCGCGGCTGGACGAGGATCCCCTCGGGCAGCTCGATGTGGCCCAGCGAGCGGCCGATGTTGACGTTCTTGCGCATCGAGCGGCCGACGAGCGCGACCTTGCGCCCCAGCGCGGCGGCGGCGTCGATCACCTGCTGGACGCGGTGGATGTTCGAGGCGAAGCTCGTCACGACGATGCGCCCCTCGCGGCGGCTGAAGAGCTCCTCGAGGTTGGGGCCGACGACCGACTCGCTCGTCGACCAGCCCGGCCGGTCGACGTTCGTCGAGTCGCCGCACAGCAGCAGCACGCCCTCCTTGCCCAGCTCGGCCAGGCGCGAGACGTCGGCCGGCTCGCCGTCGACGGGCGTCTGGTCGAACTTGTAGTCGCCGGTGAACACGACCGCGCCGAGGTCGGTGTGGAGCACGATCGCCATCGCGTCGGGGATCGAGTGCGTCATGTGCACCAGCTCGACCTCGAACGGGCCGAGCTTCAGCCGGTCGCCGGCGTCGGCGTCGTTGCAGTCGACCTCGCGCATGCGGTGCTCGTCGAGCTTGGAGCGCGCCATCGCCATCGTCAGCTTGCCGCCGTAGACCGGGAGGTCGAGGGCGTCGAGCTCGCGCAGCACGAACGGCAGCGCGCCGAGGTGGTCCTCGTGGCCGTGCGTGACGACGATGCCCTCGATGTCGTCGACGCGCGAGCGCAGGTAGCCGAAGTCGGGCAGCACGAGGTCGATGCCCATCATCTCGGCGGTCGGGAAGCGCAGGCCGACGTCGACGATCAGCAGGCGGCCGTCGAGCTCTACGACCGTCATGTTCTTGCCGATCTCGCCCAGCCCGCCGAGCGGGAGGACGCGCAACGCCGCGCTCACGCCGCGGCCAGGACGCCGACGCGCTCGAGCGCCTCGCGCACGATCGCCGTCCGCTCCTCGTCGGCCTCGACCAGCGGCAGGCGCAGGCGCGCCGAGCAGAGGCCGAGCAGCTCGCACGCCTTCTTGACCGGGATCGGGTTGTGGACGCCGAGCGCCGCGTAGACGGGCTGCAGCGTCGCGTCGAGCTCGGCGCGGCGCCCGGGCTCGTCGACGAGGCGGCGCATCAGGTCGCCGATCACGTGGCTGGCGACGAGGATGCCGCCGGCGCCGCCCAGGTCGAGCACGCGGGCGAAGGTGTTGTCGTTGCCGGCGTAGAGCTCGAGGCCGTCGATCGGCGCGAGGCTCTCGTCGTTGGCCTGCTTGACGCCGACGATGCCGTCGATCTGCCCGAGCCGCGCGAGCAGGTCGTTGGGGATGTCCAGGCCGGTGCGGCTGGGGATGTTGTAGAGCAGGATCGGCCGGTCGGTCGCGCGCGCGACCTCGGTGTAGTGGGCGACGAGGCCGCGCGGGTCGGGCCGGTTGTAGTACGGCGTGACCGAGAGGACCGCGTCGACGCCGAGCGCGGTGGCGCGCTCGGTCAGCTCGACCGCGTGGCGCGTGTCGTTGGAGCCGGTGCCGGCGATCACGGTCTTGCCCTGGGGGACGTTCTCGACCGCCAGCGCCACGACGCGCAGGTGCTCCTCGTCGCTCAGCGTCGCCGCCTCGCCGGTGCTGCCGCAGGCGACGACCCCGTCCGAGCCGTGCTCGCAGACGTGCTGCAGGACGCGCACGAACGCCTCCTCATCGACGCGCCCGTCGGCGTCGAACGGCGTGATCACGGCGGTCAGCAGCTTGCCCAGCTCGGCCATGGGCGCAGTATCGCAAGGGCGGGGGCGTCGGCGTCTGCGGATACCGTCGATGCCGATGCAGACGCTGGCGGTCGAGGTCATGGCGGTGCGCTTCGCCGACGAGGACTTCGCCGTGCTGGCCGCGCTGACCGACGAGGGCGAGGAGGTCACGCTCACGGGCCCGCTGGCCCACGTACACCGCGGCGAGGCGCTCGACGTCGGCGGCGAGTGGCGCACGCACCCGCGCCACGGGCGCCAGTTCCACGTCGAGCGCGTGCGGGCGCGGCCGCCGGTCGGCGAGGACGCCGTGCTCGCCTACCTGCAGACGGTCAAGCACGTCGGCCCGCGCGGCGCGGAGTTCCTGGTCGCGCGCTTCGGGGCCGAGCGCGTGCTCGACGAGATCGACCGCGACCCCGAGCGGACGCTGTCGTCGGTGCCGGGGATCGGCCCGCGCAAGCTCGCGGCCGCCGTGCGCTCGTGGCGCCAACAGGCGACGACGCGCGCCGTGCGCCTGTTCCTCGAGGAGCACGGCGTGCCGGCCGCGCCGGCCGCGCGGATCGTCAAGGCGTTCGGCGCCGAGGCGATCGAGCGGCTGACCGCCGACCCCTACGGCGCCACCTCCGAGGCGGGGATCGGCTTCGCCACCGCCGACGCGCTCGCGCGGGCGCTCGGCGTGCCGCCGGACTCCCCCGGCCGCCTCGACGCCGGCCTGCTGCACGCGCTGCGCCTCGCCGAGGACGACGGCCACTGCCACCTCCCCCGCGCCGAGCGCGAGCAGCGCGCCGCGCGGCTGCTCGACGCCGAC
>DASZVK010000353.1:0-1873 GCA_035547175.1 Solirubrobacteraceae bacterium | reverse complement strand
CGTCGCCCTCCATCGAGAAGACGCCGTCGACGACGACGAGCACGCCGCCGCCGTCCGCCTGCGCCCGGCCGAGCTGCTTCTCGAGCAGGTCGAGCCGGTTGTGGCGGAAGGCGCGCAGCTTCGCGCGCGACAGCAGGCAGCCGTCGAGGATCGAGGCGTGGTCGGCGGAGTCGGCGACGACCGTGTCGCCCGCGGCGAGGATCGTGCCGAGCGCGCCGACGTTGGCCTGGTGGCCGGTCGTGAAGACGATCGCGTCCTCGGTGCCCATCCACTCGGCGATCTCCTGCTCGAGCTGGAGGTGCAGCGGGATCGTGCCGTTGAGCAGGCGCGAGCCGGTCAGGCCGGTGCCGTAGGCCTCCAGCGCGTCGCGCGCGCCCTGCATGACGCGCTCGTCGCCGGTCAGGCCGAGGTAGTTGTTGGAGCCCAGCATGATCCGCCGCGCGCCCTCCATCTCGACGACGGGCAGCGAGCGCCCCTCGAGCGTGTGGAAGTACGGCAGCGCGCCGAGCTCGCGCGCGAGCCGCAGCTGCTCGGAGCGCTCGTGGTCGTGGGCCTTGGCGAAGACGTCGATCGAGGTCGGCATGTAGGGTCGCTGGCCGCGATGTCCGTCGAGGTCACGAAGGTCGCCTCGCGGCGGGACAGGACGGAGTTCATCGAGCTGCCGTTCCGGCTGCATGCTAACGCGCCGCAGTGGGTCCCGCCGCTGAGGATCGAGCGGCGCCTGTTCCTCTCGCCGCGCGTCAACGCGTTCTTCAAGCACGGCGAGGCGCAGCTCTTCCTGGCCCGCCGCGACGGCCGCGTCGTCGGCCGCATCAGCGCCCAGGTCGACCACCAGTACGACGCCCAGCACGACGTGCGCTGGGGCTGGTTCGGCTTCTTCGAGGCCGAGGACGACCAGGAGGCCGTCGACGCGCTGCTGGCCGCCGCCGAGGAGTGGGTGCGCTCCAAGGGGGCCGAGCGCATGGTCGGGCCGGCCGACTTCACGCTCAACGACGAGAGCGGGATCGTCATCGAGGGCCACGAGCTCGAGCCGATGGTCCGCCAGCCGTGGCACCCGCCGCACTACCAGCGCCTGGTCGAGGACGCCGGCCTGACCAAGGCGATGGACCTCTACACGTGGCGCCTGAGCATCGCCGACCGCGAGCAGGTGCTGCCGGTGATGTTCGACCTCGCGAGGGCCGCCGTCGAGAAGCACGGGGTCACGCTGCGGCGGATGTCGCGCCGGCACCTGCGCCGCGACATGGACGTCTTCGGCGAGATCTACAACAAGGCGTGGGCGCGCAACTGGGGGTTCGTCCCGTACTCCAAGGAGGACCTCGACGCCTACGCCTGGGACATGCAGCTCGTCTTCTCGCGCGACTGGTTCATGGTCGCCGAGAAGGACGGCGTGCCGATCGCGATCAACATCACGATCCCCGACGTCAACCAGGTCCTCAAGCGGATGAACGGGCGCCTGCTGCCGCTGGGCTGGTGGCACTACCTGCGCCGCGAGCGGATCATCGACCGCGTGCGCGTCGGCTTCCTTGGCGTCAAGCCCGAGTACCAGCACACCGGCGCCGCCGCGCTGCTGTACGTCGAGCAGTTCGACCTCGCGGGGCGGCCCGGCGCGCGCATCACGTGGGGCGAGATGGGCTGGATCCTGGAGACCAACAAGGCGATGAACCGCGGCATGGAGGCGATGCACGGGCGCATCGTCAAGCGCTACCGCGTCTACGAGCGCGTCTTCGAGGACGTGGCGTCCCGCTCCGACGACGCGCCCCGGTAAGGTGGCGCTGCCGATGGGCGAGGAGTTCGAGATCGTCGACGCCGAGCCGGTCGGAGCGGACGTCGTCCCGCACGAGGCGGCGCCGCCCGCCCGCCGCGCGCTGACGCC
>DASZVK010000352.1:0-4178 GCA_035547175.1 Solirubrobacteraceae bacterium | reverse complement strand
CGCGCTCGCCGAGCCGCGGCGAGGTCGCCTCGCCGAAGCGCCCGCACGCCTCGTAGCCGGCCGCGATCGCCGCGATCGCCTCGCGGCCGCCGGCGCCGACGCGCTCGCCGATGGCGAGGGTGGCGGCGCAGACGGTCGTGCCGCTGTGGGCGATCGTGCGGAAGTCGCTGTCGTCGCAGGCGGCGGCATCGCTGAGCATCGCGTTGACGGCCGCCGCCTCGACGGCCGGGACGCGCTCGCCGGCGCCGAACCACAGCGTCGCCTCGGGGGCGCCGCCGTGCTCGAGGGCGAGCTCGCGCGCCAGGCGCGCGGACGGCATGCCGGCGCCCGCGGCGGCGCTCGCCAAGGTGCTCGAGACGGCCATCTTGGCGTGCTCCCTGGCGCGCTCCGGGAGGTCGTCGTAGGCGGCGGATGCGAGGAACTCGGCCAGCCGGGCGAGCGGGCTCCCGGACATCGCTTGGCAATTTACATACATTTCCGGATGCAGATGAGCGCATCGAGCCCCATGGTCGCCCTCGGCCTCGACGAGGCGCGAGGCCTGTGCGAGGCCGCGGCCCACCGGCTCGGCCTGCGCGAGGCCGACGCGGAGATCGTCGCCGAGCACCTGCTGGACGCCGAGATGCGCGGCGCCGTCGGGCTGTCGCGGCTGCTCGTGCTCGCCGACGACATGGCCCGCTACGGGCGCTACCGGGACGCCGAGATCGAGGTCGTCCGCGAGACCGACCGCAGCGCCGTCGTGCGCGGCGGCGGGCGCGTCGGGATGGTCGTCGCGCTCGAGGCGACGAGGATCGCGATCGCGAAGGCGAAGGCCCACGGCACGGCCGTCGTCGCGGCCGACGAGCACATGTACAGCGGGCTGCTGGCGCACTACGCCGAGACGGCCGCCAGGGAGGACCTCGTGGCGATCGTCGTCGCGGCCGGCGGGGTGCGCCGCGGGCTGCCGAGGATCGCCCCGTTCGGTGCGCGCGAGGGGCGGTTCACGACCAACCCGATCGCCGTCGGCCTCCCGACGAGCGGCGACCCGGTGGTCTGGGACGTCTCGACGGCGGCCGTGTCGGGCGGAGAGCTGTTCGAGCGGATGGAGACGGGGACGCCGCTGGACGAGGGGGTCGCGGTCGGCCCGGACGGCCTGCCGACGACGGACCCGTGCGCGGCAGTCGCGGGCACGGTCCTGGCCTGGGGCGGGCACCGCGGCTCGGGGCTGATGGTCTGCATCCAGCTGCTGGGGATGCTGTCCGGCCTGCCGCCGCTCCCCACCGACGCCGACGGGACGGCGTTCCTCGTCGTCGCGATCGATCCCGCCCGCCTGGGCGGCCTCGACGACTTCAAGGCCCGCGCCGCGGCGTTCGCCGACGGCATCCGTACGAGCACGCCCGTCGACGGCGTGGAGGAGGTCCGCATGCCCTACGACAGATCGCTGCGCGAGCGCTCGCGCGCCATGCGCGAAGGCCGCGTGCGGATCCCCGAGGCGGTCCACCGCCGCCTGCGGGCCGTCGCGAGCGAGGGCCTCGCGGCCGCCGGGGCGGAGGCCGGGCGATGACGACCGCCGTCCCCTCGCCGGGAGGCCCCGGGCCCGGCGCGGCCGCCGGCGCCGCCGTGCTCGCGCAGGAGCTCGGCGCCTTCGCCGCCGCCTTCACGCTCGACGACGTGCCCGAGGCCGACGCGCTCGTCGAGCGGGTGCGCTGGCACGTGCTCGACTCGGCCGGGCTCGCGCTGTCGTCGTGGACGGCCGAGGACGGCTTCGCGGACAAGCTGCTGGCGGCGCAGCGCGAGGTGATCGGCGCCGGCGCGTGCACGGTCGCCGGGCGCGCCGAGAGCCTCCCGGCGCCCGCCGCGGCGTTCCTCAACGGCAGCCTCATCCACGGCTCGGACTACGACGACGTCCACGCCCTGACCGTCATGCACTGCGAGGGCTTCGCGACGGCCGCCATGCTCGCCGTGGCCGAGCGCGACGACCTCTCGGGGCGCGAGCTGGTCGAGGCCTGGATCGTCGCCACCGAGGTCGCGATCCGCCTGGCCTCGGCGCCGCACGACGTCGGCGGGCTGTTCCCCAACGGCTTCCACAACACCGCGGTCTTCGGGACGCTGGGCGTCGCCGCCGGGGTCTCGCGGCTGCTGGGCCTGGGCGCCGAGCAGGCCGCCAACGCGATGGCGCTCGCGGTCAGCTTCGCGTCGGGCACGTCGGTCGGCTGGCTGCAGGCGTCGGGGCGCAACAAGCCGCCGCAGGCCGGCTGGGCCGCGCGATCGGGCATCGCCGCCGCCGAGCTGGCCGCGACCGGCTATGCGTGCAGCCTGCGCACGATCGACGGGCCGCGCGGCCTGCTCGACGCGCACACGATGGGCCACGGCTGGTCGCCGGAGCCGATCGTCGAGGGCCTCGGCAGCGAGTGGCGCACGCTGCAGACGGCGATCAAGCTCTACCCCTGCGGGATGATGTGCCAGGCGACCGCCGAGTGCGCGGACGTGCTCGTCTCCGAGCACGGGATCCGGCCCGAGGAGGTGCTGTCGGGCCGGCTGACGATCCCGGAGCAGTTCTGGCCCGTCGTCGAGGACATGGGCCCGGCGCTGCACCGGCCGCCGTCCGGGTTCGCGATGATCGGCGCCTACCCCTGCATCGTCGCCCGCACGATCGTCAGCGGCCGCTACGGCCTCGAGCACCAGGTGGAAGCCGCCGCGCGCGACCCCCGCATGCTCGAGGTCGCCGACCGGATCGCGGTGCTGCGCGACGACGACTCCGGCCACCTGCCCGTCGACGAGCGCCCGACGACGCTCGAGCTGGAGACGACGCGCGGGACGTTCGCCCACGCCGTCGGCCGCGACGGCGGCCAGCCGGGGCGGCTCGGCCGCGACAGGGTGGTGGCGAAGTTCCGCGACAACGCCTCGCAGCTCGTCGGCGAGGAGCAGGCCGGCCGCATCGAGGAGGCCGCGCTCGCCGTCGACCGGCTGGGCAGCGCGCGCGAGCTGGCGGGCCTCCTGCGCGTCGGGCGCTGACCCGTCGAGGGCCTGGTCGTGCGATGATGGAATGTATGCAGGGTGACGCGCCGCAGCCGTGCGCGCTCGACGGCCTGCGCGTCGTCGACTTCGGCCAGTGGCTGGCCGGGCCGCTCGCGGCGATGCTGCTCGCGGACCACGGCGCCGACGTCGTGCGCGTCGACCCGCCCGGGGGCCGGCGCTGGGACTCGCCCGCCGACGCGATCGTCAACCGCGGCAAGCGCAGCATCGTGCTCGACCTGCGCACGAGCGCCGACCGCCGGGTCGCCCGCGAGCTGATCGCCCGCGCCGACGTCGTCGTCGAGAGCTTCCGGCCGGGCGTCATGGACCGGCTCGGCCTCGGCCCGCGGGCGATGACCGCCGCCGACCCGCGGCTCGTCTACTGCTCGATCCCGGGGTTCGCCCACGACGACCCGCGCGCCGCGCTCGCCGGCTGGGAGGAGATCGTCGCCGCGGCGACCGGCGTCTACACGCCCTCCGACGTGCCGCTGGCCGACCACGCGCCGACGCCCGGCGGCGGCGACCGGCCGGCCTACTCGCCGGTCACGCTGGCGTCGAACGTCGGCGCCTTCGTCGCGGCGACGAGCATCGGCGCCGCGCTCGTCGCGCGCGAGCGCGACGGCCTCGGGCAGGCGGTCGAGGTCGCCCTGCACGACGCGATGTTCGAGGTCGTCACGAACCCGGCGACGCTGCCCGACTCCGGCTTCCCGGCCGCGGACCACCCGCGGTCGGACGTCCAGCGCGCGGCGCTCAGCGGCGGCGGCACGTACCGCTGCGCCGACGGCCGCTGGATCGACTTCTGGCCGACGCGCGGCAAGTTCATGCCGTGGTTCGCGGCCGAGGCGGGCATCGAGGACTGGGCCGACGACGGCCTGCTCGACCGCGCTCGGATCGTCGCGTCGCCCGAGCTGCTCGTCGAGCTGCGCCGCCGCCTGGCGGAGCTGTTCCTCACGCGGCCCGCGCTCGAGTGGGAGCAGGTCGGCGGGCGCGCCGGCGTCCCGCTCGCCATGCACCGCTCGCTGGCCGAGTGGGTCGGGCACGAGCACGCGCGCGCGTCGGGCGCGATCGTCGCCGTCGACGACCCCGAGCTGGGGCGGACGTGGCAGCCGGGCGTCGCCGTGACGATGTCGCGCACCCCCGCCGCGCCGTCGCCGCGGCGACCGCTCGACGGCGACCGCGAGGCGATC
>DASZVK010000351.1:0-4205 GCA_035547175.1 Solirubrobacteraceae bacterium | reverse complement strand
GTGTCCATGCAGGTCAGCACGGCGATGCGCCGTCGCGGTCGCGGCGACAGGCCGGGGGCGGCGAGCTCGTCCGCTCGCGTGGCGGCGTCGCTCAGCATCTGGTCGGCGTTGCTCATGGTCTCGGCCGATCACGATAGGCCGGACGGGGGCGCCTACTCGACCAGGCGCGTGCCGCCGGAGGTGATCTGGTGGCCGATCCGGTTGAACGTGTCGGTGACCTCCTCGGGCGTCGCCGCGGCGAAGAACTGGTCCGGGCCCGAGGCCATCTGCTTGAGCGTCGAGGTGGCGTTGACGACCGCGGGATCGCCCTCGGCGCTGCCGTACGTGTTGTTCTTGTAACAGCTCTGGGCGCCCGAGGCGTTGAGGTCGTAGCCGAACACGTAGACCTCGATGCCCGCCGCCTTGGCCGCCGCCGCCTGCGCGACGGCGTCCTCGCACGGGAGGATGTTCGTGGGCGTGCCCACCAGCGGCCTGTACCAGCTGAAGGCGCTCATCGAGTTGCCGTGGCCGTCGCGCTGCATCGGCTGGACGTTGGCGCCGCCGTCGCCGAAGAAGACGATGACGCGACGGACGTCGGCCTCCTGACGGCCCTGGGTCTCGAGCACCTGCGCCGCCTGCTGGATCGCCGGCGCGATCGGCGTCCACAGCTTCGCCTGCAGGCAGCCGGGGTCGAGGATCCGCTGCATCGGACCGCCGGGGTCCTTGAACGTGTCGTCCAGAGGGGTGACGACCCAGGAGTCGTGGTCGGTCGGCGTGCCGTCCATGAAGTCGCCACGCGAGCCCGCGAACAGGCCGCCGCTGACCGCGTGCGACGCCCCGTCGCACGGCGCCGCCGCGCCGGTGTGGTCGAAGGGGGCGTGATCGTCGGCGGAGGACAGCAGCGCGAGGCCGACCCGATCGGTGGCCGGGTTGAAGAAGCCGAGCAGGCTGCGGATGCCGTCCTCGGCGCTGAGCAGGTCGTCGCACTTGCCGTCGGGGTACGGGCCGCCGCTGCTGTTCGTGCACATCGAGTAGGAGCGGTCGAGCACGACCATCACGTCGAACTTCTGCACCGACGTCTCGCAGGGTCCGCACGCCGCCGCCTTCGCGTGGACGTGGATGTCGTCGATGCCGAAGACCCGTGCGAAGCCGGTCGAGACGTCGGCGGTGGCGCTCACCGTGACCTTGTCCGGGGCCTGGCAGTCCGGCGTGTAGCAGCCGGTGGTCACCGTGGCGTCGATCGACGAGGAGTCGCGCGTGCTCCAGTTCGTCCGCGCGAACGAGCCGCCCTCGCGGATCGCCTGCGAGGCGGCGGGCAGGTCCTGGGCGGCCGACAGCGCCGCCAGGTCGACGGCGGCCTGCAGCCGGCGCTTGTGCAGGTAGGCGTTGCCGAGGTCGACGGCGAACGCGGCGCAGCCGAGGAGCACCACCAACGCGAGCGCGACCAGGGGGAGCACCTGGCCGCGCTCGCCTTGGCGGTCGCCGGCCGTTGGCCACCGACGGCTCATTCGACCTTGGCCACCGACTCGGCGGTCATCGGCCCGTTCCAGAGCGAGAGGCCCATGATCTCCAGCCGGTAGGGGTGGCTGACCTTGACGTGGACCGTCGCCCCCCGCTGCCAGGCGCCGTCGGTGGTCACCTGCACCGTCGTCTGGCCGTCGTCGAAGGCGGAGCTCGAGTCCTGCACGGCGGCGGTCGCGACCTGCTCCGCCTGGCCGCCGTCGGTGACGACCGACACCTGGCGGGCGCCGTCGCGGGCGGCCGAGGTCAGGTCGACGTACTTGAAGAACATCAGCCCGAACTCGACGATCCCGAACAGGAGCAGGCAGAGCAGCGGCAGGACGAGCGCGAACTCGACGAGCGCCTGTCCGCGCTCGCCGTCGCCCGGGCGGCGCAACCGGCGGTTTCTCGGGGGGCGCGACATGGCGGACGACGATAGATCGCGTCCCCGGCGCTGTCGCCCCCCGGAGGTCTAGGCTTTTCCTGGACCCCCGGCGGCCGGTCGGGCGGGCGCGAAGCGCAGCTCGTCGCCGGCCGCCAGGCCCGTCCGCGCGAGCGTTCCGGCGGGGAGCTCGAGCACCGACCGCGCCCCGCGGCAGGCGGCCATCCGCCACGGCGCCAGCCCCTCGGCGACGCGCAGCACCCGGCGTCCGCGGTCCAGGAAGGCGGCGTCGATCGCGAAGCGCATGCCGAGCATGTGGATCGAGCCCGCGGGCTCGATGAGCAGCCCCTCGCCCGCCTCCAGCGAGCGGCGGCCGAGCAGGCCGCGCATCCGCGGCCAGGCGCGGTCGGCGACCAGGCAGCGGTCGGCCACGAGGCGGCCGTCCGGCGTCGTCACGACGGCCGGGGAGGGCGTCCGGGTCGAGGCGCTGCGCAGAAGGGGGGACATGGGACTGGACCGTGGTCCAGGCCCAATCTAGACCGCCGGGGGGCGACAACGGGCGCCGCGGGGTCCAAGCTGGCGGGCGTCGGTCGGACCGGGCTTCCGCTCCACCGCGTGTCAGATGCACAACCACGGAGGTTCAAGCACATGATCAACACGGTTTCGGCGTGGCTCGGGATGTTCTACGCCGACGTGAACAACCGCATCGCCAACGGCCTTCGCCGTGAGGAGGGCCAGGCGCTCGCCGAGTACGCGCTGATCCTGGCGCTCGTCGCGGTCGCCGTGGCGGGAACGCTGACGCTGTTCAAGAACCAGCTCGTCGACACGTTCAACAACGTCATCAGCTCCCTCTAGGGGGCCTGACGCTGCGCGCGAGGCCAGGGAGGCGTCGCGCGCAGCTCCCTCCTTCTTCCCACCCAGCTTCCACCACCACTCGGAGGACCACGATGTCGGCTTCCACCGGAGCGCCCCCGACGCAGGCCGCCCGCGCGCGCGCCTTCGTCGCGCGCCACCGCACCCAGATCGGCGCCGGCGCCGCCGCGCTCGTCGCGGTCGTGCTGCTCGTCGTCGCGCTGAGCTCCAGCGGCAAGGACCAGGCCGCCCCCGCGCCGAGCGAGAGCGCGGTCGTCGTCGCCACCCGGCTGGTGCCGCGCGGCAGCACGCTCGACGGCCGCGTCGAGGCCGGCTCGCTGCGCGTCCGGCACGTGGCCTCCGACCGGGTCGCGTCCGGCGCGGTGACCTCGCTGGCCGCGCTGCACGGCAAGGTCGCCGCCGCCGACATCCGCCCCGGGGCGCAGGTCACCGCCGCGGACCTGTCGAGCGACGTCGACGGGCTGCCCTCGCAGCTCAAGGGCGCCCATCGCGCCGTGACCGTGCCCATCGACCGCGCCCACGGCATGGTCGGCGACGTCTCCGTCGGCGACCGGGTCGACGTGTACGCCAGCTTCCAGCTCACGGGCGCCGACGGCCGCCCGCATCCGGTCCTCAAGACGCTCGCCCGCGACGTCGAGGTCCTGCGCGCCCCGACCGCCGCCGACAGCGGCGGCGACGATCCCAAGACGGCGGCCCAGGTCACGCTCGACCTCGGCTCGAATACGGCGGCCCAGGCGGCCTTCACCGCCGACTACGGCAAGCTGTGGATCGTCGCGCGCCCCGCCGTCGGCGCCGCGTCGCCGGCGCCGCGATCCGTCACGCTGAGCTCGCTGCTCGGCGCGCTCGCGAAGGGCAACGGCTGATGGCCGCCCGCCGCAACGTCGTGGTCGCGCTCGACCACGGGCTCGACCACGACCTGGTGGCGCGGCTGTTCGCCGCCGACGGCCCGGTGCGCGTCGCCCGCGCCGTCGCCGCCGCCGAGCTGCGCGCCCTGGCCCTCGACGAGCGCGAGGTAGACGCCCTGGTGTGCCTGTGCGCCGCGCCCGGCGCCGGCCTGCTCGCCGACCTGCGGGCCGCCGCCGAGCGGGGGCCGGCGGTGCCGATCGTCGTCGGCTGCCTCCCGGACGGCGGCGACGCCGTGCGCAGCCTGCTCGCGGCCGGCGCGGCCGACGTGGTCGCGCTGTCGGCCGACGACCCGGGCTCGGACCGCACCACCGCCCAGCAGCTCGCGTTCGCGGTCGAGAAGGTCGTCGCCCGGCAGGGCGCGGGCCCCGACGCCGCGCGCACGCGCGGCGACGTGATCACCGTCCTGGGCCCCAAGGGCGGCACGGGCAAGACGCTGACGACCTGCAACCTCGGCGTCGCGCTGGCCCAGACGGGCCGCCGCGTGGCGATCGTCGACCTCGACCTGCAGTTCGGCGACGTCGGTCTCTCGCTCGGCCTCGACCCGGTCCACACCGTCCACGACCTC
>DASZVK010000350.1:0-3250 GCA_035547175.1 Solirubrobacteraceae bacterium | reverse complement strand
GTCGCGCGCGTCGACGCCCGCGCCGTCGGCGTGGCGATCGTCGGCCTCGGCGGCGGGCGCGCGCGCGAGACCGACTGCGTCGACCACGCCGTCGGCCTGACCGAGGTCGCCGCGCCCGGCGAGCGCGTCGGCCCGGGCGAGCGCCCGCTCGCGCTCGTCCACGCCGCCGACGAGGGCTCGGCCATGCGCGCCGTCGCCGAGCTGCGGGCCGCGTTCGCGGTCGCCGACGCGTCGGCGCCCGCTCGGCCGCCCGTCGTCCTCGAGGCGCTGCGGTGATCCCCAAGGCCGAGCTCCACGTCCACCTCGAGGGCACCGCTCCGCCGGAGCTGGTCGCGCGGCTCGCGCGCCGCAACGACCTGCCGGTCCCGGACGGCCTGTTCGACGACGCGCAGCGCTTCGTCTACGACGGCTTCAGCGACTTCCTGCGCGCCTACGACCAGGCCGCCAGCATGATCCGCACGGCGCGCGACTACCGCGACGTCACCTACGAGTACCTGCGAGCGATCGCGCTCGAGGGCGCGATCTACGCCGAGCTGACGGCCTCGCCCGACCACGCCGCGCTCGTCGGCCTGTCCGAGGACGAGATGCTGGCGGGCATCGCGCAGGGCATCGACGACGCCCGCGAGCACGGCGTCGAGGCGCGCGTCCTGCTCGTCGCCGTGCGCAACTTCGGCGCCGAGCGGGCGCTGCTGGTCGCACGCCGCGCCGCCGAGCGCCCGCATCCCTACGTCGTCGGCTTCTCGATGGCCGGCGAGGAGGTCGGCCACCCGGCCGCCTGGTACGCGGAGGCCTACGCCGTCGCGGCGCGGGCCGGGCTCGGCTGCACCTACCACGCGGGCGAGTGGGACGGGCCCGCGAGCGTACGCGGCGCGCTCGAGCTGCCGGTCACGCGCATCGCCCACGGCGTGCGCGCGATCGAGGACCCGGCGCTGGTGGGAGAGCTGGCGCGGCGCCAAGTCGTGCTCGAGTGCTGCCCGACCAGCAACGTCGTCCTCGGCGTGTTCGAGGGCTACGCGGCCCACCCCCTGCGGGCGCTCGCCGACGCCGGCGTCCGGCTGACGCTCGGCAGCGACGATCCCCCGTATTTCGGGGCCTCGATCGGCGGCGAGTACGACGTCGCGCGCGAGCGCCTGGGCTTCTCCGACGACGAGCTGCGCGCGATCACGGCGACCGCGATCGACGCCGCCTTCTGCGACGACGCGCTCAAGCGGACGTTGCGCGAGCGCATCGCGCTGGTGTAGATAGCCAGCGTCGGCGGCCCGGAGATAGGGTCGGCTGCTCACACCGTCCTGAGGAGGGCACCTGTGAAAACGACGTTCAAGGCCATGGGGGTCTGTGCCTGTCTGGCGCTGCTGACCTCCGTCGCCGTCTTCGGCGGATCGGCGTCCGGCAAGGCGCACTCCGCGGCCACGTTCAAGGTCGGCCTCGTGACCGACACAGGCGGCCTCAACGACCGCTCGTTCAACCACCTCGCCTACCTCGGCGTCCAGCGGGCCAAGGCCAAGCTCGGCGTCCAGGTCCAGGTGCTGACGTCCAAGTCCGACGCGGACTACGTCCCCAACCTGACGACGCTTGCCCAGCAGGGCTACAACCTGATCATCCCGGTCGGCTTCCTGATGGCCGACGCCACCGACACCGTCGCCAAGGCGGTCCCGAGCTCGAAGTTCGCGGTCATCGACGTCGACGCGACGACGCTCAAGGACAAGCCCAAGAACGTCGAGGGCCTGATCTTCAAGGAGCAGGAGGCCGGCTACCTGGCCGGCTACCTGGCGGGCCTGGTCGCCAAGGCCAAGGGCTACAAGACGATCTCCAGCGTCGGCGGCCAGAAGATCCCGCCGGTCGACCACTACATCGCCGGCTACCAGGCGGGCGCCAAGGCGGCCGACCCGGGCATCAAGACCCTGAACGGCTACTCGCAGGACTTCGCCGCGCAGGACAAGTGCAAGGAGATCGCGCTCAACCAGATCGCCAAGGGCTCGAAGGTCGTCTTCCAGGTGGCGGGCGGCTGCGGCCTCGGCGCGCTCGACGCCGCCAAGCAGAAGAAGCTGCAGGGCATCGGCGTCGACGCCGACCAGGGCTACCTGGGCAGCTACATCCTCACCTCGGCCGAGAAGAAGGTCGACGTCGCGGTCTACAACGCGATCGCAGACGCGCTCAAGGGCAAGTTCGCCGCGGGCAAGGACCGCGTCAACGACATCGCCAACGGCGGCGTCGGCTACGGCAAGATCAACGCCGTCGGCAAGCCGTACCAGGGCAAGCTCGTCGCGATCCGCAAGAAGATCGCGAAGGGCCAGATCAAGAACATCCCCGACACCGTCAAGTGAGCGGGCCCGCGCCGGCACTCGAGCTGCGCGGGATCACGAAGCGATTCGGCGCCGTCGTGGCCAACGACGGCGTCGACTTCGCGCTGGCGCGGGGCGAGGTCCACGCGCTGCTGGGCGAGAACGGGGCCGGCAAGTCGACCCTGATGTCGATCCTGTACGGGCTCTACACGCCGACCGAGGGGGAGATCCTGGTCGACGGCGAGCCCGTGCAGATCGGCTCGCCCGCGAAGGCGATCGAGCTCGGGATCGGCATGGTCCACCAGCACTTCATGCTCGTCCCGGTGATGACCGTGGCCGAGAACATCGTGCTCGGCCAGGAGCCCGGCCGCGGCGGGCTGCTCGACGTCCGCGAGGCGCGCCGCCGCGTGCGCGAGCTGTCGGACCGCTACGGCCTCGCCGTCGACCCCGACGCGGCGATCGAGGACATCACCGTCGGCATGCAGCAGCGCGTCGAGATCCTGCGCGCGCTGTACCGCGGCGCCCGGATCCTCGTGCTCGACGAGCCGACCGCCGTGCTCACCGCCCAGGAGGTCGGCGAGCTCTTCCACGTCCTGCGCGCGCTGCGCGAGGACGGCACCTCGATCGTCTTCATCAGCCACAAGCTCGGCGAGGTCCTCGAGATCGCCGACCGCGTCACCGTGCTGCGCCGCGGCCGGCGGATCGACACGCGGCCGATCGCGGGCGCCACCGAGGCGAGCCTGGCGCGGATGATGGTCGGCCGCGACGTGCTGCTGTCGGTCGACAAGGCGCCGTGCGCGGCGGCCGCGCCGGTGCTGCGCGTCGCCGACCTGCGCGTGCGCGACGACCGCGAGCTGGAGGCCGTGCGCGGCGCCTCGCTGGAGGTCCGCGCCGGCGAGATCGTCGCGCTCGCCGGGGTCGACGGCAACGGCCAGCACGAGCTGGTCGAGGCGATCGCCGGCCTGCGC
>DASZVK010000349.1:0-2924 GCA_035547175.1 Solirubrobacteraceae bacterium | reverse complement strand
GCAGCTGCCGACGCTGCTGCGCGGCGTCTACTTCGAGGGCTGGCGGCCGGCGGCCGCTCCGTCGGGCCCGCGCGACGTCGATGCCTTCCTCGAGCGCGTGGCCGGCGAGGCCGGCCTGGCGGGCGAGACCGAGGCGTCGGTGTCGGTCGAGGCGACGATGACCCTGTTGCGCCGCCACGTGTCCGAGGGCGAGATCGCCGACGTGCTCGCCGTCATGCCCGGCCCGCTGCGCGGGCTGCTATCCGGCGCGGGTCGCTGAGCCCGCCGTCCGCCGACCGAGGGAGACCACATGCCCGCCCGCGTAGCGATCAACGGATTCGGCCGCATCGGCCGCGCCTTCCTGCGCGGCGCCCACGAGCGCGGCGCCGACGTCGAGGTCGTCGCGATCAACGACGTGACCGACGCCGCCACGCTCGGCGCGCTGCTCGCCGGCGACTCCGTCTACGGCGCCTTCGGCGCGACCGTCGAGGCGACCGCCGACGCGCTGATCGTCGACGGCCGCGAGATCCGCGTGCTGTCGGAGCCCTCGCCGGCCGACCTGCCGTGGCGCGAGCTCGGCGTCGACGTCGCGATCGAGGCGACCGGCCGGTTCCGCACGCGCGCGACGGCGTCCGGGCACCTCGAGGCCGGCGCGCGCAAGGTGATCGTCTCCGCGCCGATGAAGGGCGCCGAGCCGGCCGACGCCGACGTCGTCCTGGGCGTCAACTTCCACGAGGTCTACGACCCCGAGCGCCACCACGTCATCACCAACGCGTCGTGCACGACCAACTGCCTGGCGCCGATGGCGAAGGTGCTCCACGAGGCGATCGGCATCGAGTACGGCCAGATGACGACGATCCACGCCTACACCTCCGACCAGCGGCTGCTCGACGCGCCGCACAAGGACCTGCGCCGGGCGCGCGCGGCGGCGCTGAACCTGGTGCCGACGTCGACCGGCGCGGCGAAGGCGATCGGCCTCGTGATCCCCGAGCTGGCCGGCCGGCTGAGCGGGATCGCGGTGCGCGTCCCGGTGCCGACGGGCTCGCTCGTCGACCTCACGGTCGAGGCCTCGCGGCCGACGAGCACGGCCGACGTCAACGCCGCCTTCCGCGAGGCGGCCGACGAGGGCGAGCTCCGCGGCATCCTGCTCTACAGCGAGGCGCCGCTGGTCTCCTCGGACATCGTCCGCTCGCCGTACAGCTCGATCTTCGACGCCGGCCTGACGAACGTCGTCGACTCCACCCAGGTCAAGGTCGTCGCCTGGTACGACAACGAGTGGGGCTACGCGATGCGCCTCGTCGAGCTGGCCGAGCGCGTGCTGGCGCCGGTCGGGGCGACGCGATGAGCGCCGTGGCGAGCGCCGCCACGGAGGCGATCCGCCGCTTCGCCGACCTGCGCCGCGCGGACGTGCCGTTCGCCGGCGGCAAGGGCGCCAACCTCGGCGAGCTGACGGCGGCCGGCGTGCCGGTGCCGGACGGCTTCGTCGTCGGCGCCCCCGCCTACGCGGCCTTCTGCGCGACCGGCGACCTGCGCGCGCGCCTGGCCGACGCGCTCGCCGACGTCGACCCGGCCGACACGGCCGGCCTCGAGCGCAGCGCCGCGGCCGCGCGCGAGCTCGTCGCCGCCGCGCCCGTGCCCGAGGGCCTGCGCGCGGCGATCGCCGCCGCCTACGCCGAGCTGTGCGGCGACGAGGGCGACGTCCCGGTGGCCGTGCGCTCGTCGGCGACCGCCGAGGACACCGAGTCGGCGTCGTTCGCCGGCATGAACGAGACCTACCTCAACGTCCGCGGCGCCGACGCCGTCGTCGACGCCGTGCGCCGCTGCTGGACGTCGCTGTTCGGCGCGCGCACCGTCTTCTACCGCGCCCAGCGCGGCTTCCCCCAGGCCGAGATGGACATCGCCGTCGTCGTCCAGCGCCAGGTCGCCTCGACGCGCGCGGGCGTGATGTTCACGATCGACCCCGCGTCCGGCCGCGCCGACCGGCTCGTGATCGAGGGCGCCTTCGGCCTCGGCGAGAGCGTCGTCTCCGGCCAGGTCTCGCCCGACCGCTACATCGTCGACAAGCAGACGCTGGCGACGGTCGCCAGCGAGGTGCGCCGCAAGGAGCTGGCGATCGAGCCGCTCGGCGACGGCGGCACCCGCACGCGCGAGCTGTCCGGCGAGGAGGCGCTGGCGCCCGTGCTGGACGCCGCCGAGGTGCGCACGCTGGCCGAGCTCGGCCTGGCGATCGAGCGCCACTACGGCGCGCCGCAGGACACCGAGTGGGCGTTCGACCCCGACGGGCGCCCGTGGATGCTGCAGTCGCGCCCGGTCACCTCCGCGGGCGGCCATCCGACCGTCGAGCAGGCCGCCGGCGGCGAGCCGCTCGTGCGCGGCCTCGGCGCCGCGCCCGGCTCGGGCTCCGGCGTCGCGCGGATCGTGCGCAGCCTGCAGGACGCCGCGCGGCTCGGCGACGGCGACGTGCTCGTCACGCACATGACGGCGCCCGACTGGGTGCCGCTGATGCGCCGCGCGGCCGCCGTCGTCACCGACTCGGGCGGCATGACCTGCCACGCCGCGATCGTCTCGCGCGAGCTGGGTGTGCCGTGCCTGGTCGGCACCGGCGACGCGACCTCGAAGCTGCGCGACGGGGAGCTCGTCACGGTCGACGCGACGCACGGCGTCGTCGTAGCCGGCCGCGCCGAGCCCCGGATCGCGCCCGCCACCCCGGCGCCCGTGGTCGTCGGCGCGGCGGCCACGACGGCGACGAAGCTGCTGGTCAACATGTCCGAGCCCTCGCAGGTGGCGCGCGCGGCGGCGCTGCCGGTCGACGGCGTCGGCCTGCTGCGCGCCGAGCTGATGGTGCTCGAGGCGCTCGGCGGCGAGCACCCGCGGGCGCTGATCGAGCAGGGCCGCGGCGCCGAGCTGTCCGAGCGGCTCGCGGCGGCGCTCGAGACGTTCGCGGC
>DASZVK010000348.1:0-8701 GCA_035547175.1 Solirubrobacteraceae bacterium | reverse complement strand
GACGTCGACGCGCTCGGACGTCGTCTGATCGACGGCTGACCGCGTCCGGCGCTAGGGCCAGTCCAGCCCGACCAGCACCGGCTCGGGCTCGAGCTCGACGCCGAACGCGTCGCGCACCCCGGCGGCGATCTCGCGCGCGAGCGCGAGCAGCTCGGCGGCCGTGCCCGCGCCGCGGTTGGTCAGCGCGAGCGTGTGCTTGGAGGAGATCGCGATGCCGCCGGGGTCGCCGTGCCCGCGCCGGAAGCCCGCGCGCTCGATCAGCCACGCGGCCGAGGTCTTGACGCGGCCGTCGGGCGCGGGCCACGCGGGCGGGGGCTCCGGCGCGCGCCGTCGCAGCCACTCGAACTCGGCGGCGTCGAGGACCGGGTTGGTGAAGAACGAGCCGGCGCTGCGCGTGTCGAGGTCGGCCGGGTCCAGCACCATGCCCTTCGCGCGCCGCAGCGCGAGTACGGCGTCGCGCACGTCGCCCAGCGGCGCACGGTCGCCGACCGGCACACCGAGCGCGCGCGCCAGCTCGGCGTAGCGGATCGGGCCCGACAGCGCCGACCGCTCGAGCGCGAGCGTCAGGCCGAGCACGAGCCAGCGGCCGGGCTCGCGCTTGAGCGCCGACGTGCGGTAGCCGAAGCCGCACGCCGAGGCGGGCAGCACGACCGGCTCGCCGGCCCGCCGGTCCCACGCCCGCACGGAGACGATCGTCTCGGCGACCTCCTGGCCGTAGGCGCCGACGTTCTGGATCGGCGTCGCGCCCGTCGAGCCGGGGATGCCGGACAGGCACTCGACGCCCGCCAGCCCGTCGGCGACGCAGGCGGCGACGACGTCGTCCCAGGGCTCGCCGGCGGCCACCTCCAGGCGCGTGCCCTCCGACAGCAGCCCGCGCGTGCGCACGAGCGCGACGGCGCCGGCGAAGCCGTCGTCGGCCGCGACGACGTTGCTGCCGCCGGCGAGCACGAGCAGCGGCTCGCCCGCCTCGTCGGCGGCCCGCACGGCGGCGACGAGCTCGTCGTCGGTCGCGGCCTCGACCAGCCGCGCCGGCTCGCCGCCCAGGCCCAGGGTCGTCAGCTCGCGCAGCGGCGTGGCGGGCATCGGGCGGGCCCGCTACCTCGCACGCTGGCCGGCGCCGGCAGGGAGCGGGACCCGCGCGTCGAAGGGAGGCCCGATGCGGACCGCCGCCCCGCGCCCCCTTCGCCGCCTCCGCCTCCCGCGCCGGGCGGTCGCGCTCGGCGCGCTCGCGCTCGCGGCGCTGCTCGCGCTCGGCCTGTGGGTGCGCCACTCGCCGCTCGTCGCCGCCACCAGGGTCGAGATCTCCGGCACGTCGGGCCCCCAGTCGGCCGCGATGCGCGCCGCGATCCGCGACGCCGCCCAGGGGATGAGCACGCTCGCGGTCGATCCCGGGAGGATCGCGAGCGCGCTGCGCCGCTGGTCGATCGTCCGCGACGTCGAGGTCCACGGGCACTTCCCGCACACGCTGACCGTCCGCGTCGACCAGCACGTGCCGGTCGCGGCGCTGACGTTCGCCGACGAGCGCGAGGCGGTCGCCTCCGACGGCACGCTGTTGCCCGACGTCTCGACGCGCGGCCTGCCGGCGATCCCGGTCGACGGCGCGCCCGGCGGCAAGCGCCTGACCGAGCGGCGCGCGCTGCGCATCGTCGCGCTGCTGGGCGCCGCGCCGACCGCGCTGCGCCGCCACGTCGATGCCGTCGGCGCGCCCGGCGGCGAGCTGACCGTGACGCTCGCCCGCGGGCCCAAGCTGTACTTCGGCCCGGCCACGCGGCTGCGCGCCAAGTGGATCTCGGCGGCGACCGTGCTCGCCGACCGCAGCTCGCGCGGGGCGCGCTACATCGACGTGCGGGTGCCCGAGCGTCCCGCCGCCGGAGGCCTCGAGCCCATCAACCCTCAAGCCGAGGTCGAGTCTCTGGACCAGGGCTAGCCTCGATCACGACTCGAGGGTTCGAGAACCTGCAACGGGACTTGCGCCCTAGACTTCCGAGCGCGCGGCGCCTACCGTGCCGCTTTCGGGCGCCTCTACGCGTGCTCGGAAAACCTCAACTCTAACTCGAGGGTCGGACGGAACGACATCATGGACAGCGGCAGCTATCTCGCGGTCATCAAGGTCGTCGGCGTCGGCGGCGGCGGCACAAACGCCGTCAACCGCATGGTCGACGCCGGGCTGCGCGGCGTCGAGTTCATCGCCGCGAACACGGACGCCCAGGCGCTGCAGATGTGCGACGCCGACATCAAGCTCAACATCGGCCACGAGGTCACCAAGGGCCTCGGCGCCGGCGCCAACCCCGAGGTCGGCTTCGCCAGCGCGCACGAGTCGCGCGACGACATCAAGGAGGCGCTCAAGGGCGCGGACATGGTGTTCGTCACCGCCGGCGAGGGCGGCGGCACCGGCACCGGCGCGGCGCCCGTGATCGCCGAGATCGCCAAGGACGAGATCGGCGCGCTCACGGTCGGCGTCGTCACCAAGCCGTTCGAGTTCGAGGGCACGCAGCGCACGCGCCAGGCCGAGGAGGGCATCGAGCGCCTGCGCGAGGTCGTCGACACGCTGATCGTGATCCCCAACGAGAAGCTGCTGGCGATCGTCGAGCGTCGCACCTCGATCCTCGACGCCTTCCGCCAGGCCGACGACGTCCTGCGCCAGGGCGTCCAGGGCATCACCGACCTGATCACGATCCCCGGCCTGATCAACCTCGACTTCGCCGACGTGCGGACGATCATGACCGACGCCGGCTCGGCGCTGATGGGCATCGGCGTCGGCCAGGGCGAGGATCGCGCCGCCGAGGCCGCGCGCAACGCGATCTCCAGCCCGCTGCTGGAGGAGAACGTCGAGGGCGCGACCGGCATCCTGCTCAACATCACCGGCGGCCGCGACCTCGGCCTGTTCGAGGTCAACGAGGCGGCCGAGATCGTCCAGGGCGCCGCCGACGCGAACGCGAACATCATCTTCGGCGCGGTGCTCGACGAGATGCAGGGCGAGGAGGTCCGCGTGACCGTGATCGCGACCGGCTTCGACCACCGCGGCCGCGGCATCCGCGGGCGCGAGGCCGAGCGCTCGCGCCGTCCCGACCGCGGCCCGCGCATCGACGATCGCCAGCGCAGCTCGCTGGCGATCGATCCCGACGACATCGACATCCCGCCGTTCCTGCGCTGATCGCGCCCTGTCCGCGCTGAGCGGCGAGCGCGCCCGCGAGCGCGTCGCGCCGACGGGCACGACCGGTAGCCTGCTGCGCGGTGGCCGCCTCCTCCGAGACCGAGCTGCGCCGGACGGCCCTGCACGACCGGCACGTGGAGGCCGGGGCGCGGCTCGTGCCGTTCGCGGGCTGGGAGATGCCGGTCGAGTACGGGCCCACGCGGCTGATCGCCGAGCACCGCGCCGTGCGCGAGGCGGCCGGCGTCTTCGACGTCTCGCACATGGGCCAGATCGAGACGTCGGGCCCGCAGGCGCTCGACGCGCTGCAGCGGCTGCTGTCCAACGACGTCGCCGCGCTGCCGATCGGCGGCGCCCAGTACTCGGTCATGTGCCGCGAGGACGGCGGCGTGCTCGACGACCTGATCACCTACCGGCTGGCGCCCGACCGCTTCCTGACGGTCACCAACGCGGCCAACCACGAGCGCGACGTGGCCTGGTTCCGCGACCACGCCGGGGGGCTCGACGCGCACGTCGAGGACGTCGCCGAGCGCTACGCCGCGCTGGCCGTCCAGGGCCCTCGTGCGCGCGAGGTCGTCCAGGCGATCAGCGACGCGCCGCTGCCGGAGCGCCTGACCGTCGGCGAGCGGACGATCGCCGGCGCGCGGATGCTCGTCTGCGCGACCGGCTACACGGGTGAGAGCGGCGTCGAGCTGCTGCTCGACCCGGCCGACGCGCCGCGCATCTGGGACGAGGTCGTGCGCCGCGGCGCGACGCCGGCGGGCCTCGGCGCGCGCGACACGCTGCGCCTCGAGGCCTGCTACTGCCTGTACGGCAACGAGCTCGGCGAGGAGCGCGGCCCGATCGAGGCCGGCCTCGGCTGGTGCTGCAAGGAGGACACGGGCTTCGTCGGGGCCGAGGCGGTGCGCGCCGCGCGCGTGGCCGGCACGGCCGAGTGCCTGGTGCCGTTCAGGCTGACGGGGCCGGGGATCGCGCGCCCGGGCAACGCGGTCGCGGGCGGCGGCGTGGTCACCAGCGGGACGCTGTCGCCGATGCTCGGCGTCGGGATCGGCATGGCCTACGTGCCCGCCGAGCGCGCCGAGCCCGGCGTCGCCATCGAGATCGACGTTCGTGGCAAGCTGCGCTCGGCGATGGTGTCCTCGAAACCCCTTTACGCGAAGGAGAGCGATGGCTGACGCCGGCTATCCCGACGACCTGCTCTACCACCCCGAGCACGACTGGGTGAGAATCGACCCCGCCGACCCCGACGTCGCCACCTTCGGCGTCACCTGGTTCGCCCAGGACGCGCTCGGCGAGGTGGTCTTCTTCGACCCGCCGTCGGTGGGCAGCACCGTGACCGCGGGCGAGGCCTACGCGGAGGTCGAGTCCGTCAAGGCGGTCTCCGACGTGATCGCGCCGCTGTCCGGCGAGATCGTCGAGGTCAACGCCGCGCTCGGCGACGGGCCCGAGGCGATCAACGAGGACCCCTACGGCGAGGGCTGGATGGTCCGGGTCCGCCTGTCGGACCCGTCGGAGCGCGACGCGCTGCTGGACGCCGCCGCGTACTCGGCGACGCTGTCGTAGATCGGGCCCGCCCACCCGTCGATGTCGACGTACACCGCCGTCACCCCCGACGACCTTCGGGCGATGCTCGACGCGATCGGCCTGGAGTCGATCGACGAGCTGTTCGCCCGCCAGGTGCCGGCGTCGGTACGGCTGGGGCGGGCGCTCGACCTGCCCGCGGGGATGCCCGAGCAGGACGTCTACGCGCACCTGCGCGAGCTCGCGGCGCGCAACGCGTCGGCCGAGGACGAGCTGTCGTTCCTCGGGGCGGGGATGTACGACCACTACGTCCCGGCGCTGATCGACATGCTGCTCGAGCGCTCGGAGTTCCTGACGCCGTACACGCCCTACCAGCCGGAGGTCTCGCAGGGCAACCTGCAGGCGATGTTCGAGTACCAGACGGCGATCAGCGAGCTGACCGCGCTGCCGGTGTCGAACGCGAGCGTCTACGAGGGGCCCAGCGCGGTCGCCTCGGCCGCCTACCTGGCGCGGCTCGCCAACGGCCGCCGGACGCTCGTCGCCTCGGCCGGCCTGCACCCGCACGCGCTGGAGACGCTACGCACGTACGCGACCGGCTTCGGCGCGACGGTCGTCGACGTGCCGCTGTCGGACGGCACGACCGATCCCGGCGACTGGGCGGCCGCGATCGCGGCGGCGGGCGACGAGCTCGGCGCCGTGATCGTCCAGCAGCCCAACGTGCTCGGCGCCGTCGAGGACGTCGCGGCGCTGATGGCCGCCCGCCCGTCCGGCGCGGTCGGGATCGCCTCCTACGACCCGATCGCGCTCGGGGTGCTGGTGCCGCCGGGCGAGTGCGGGGTCGACGTGTGCGTCGGCGAGGGCCAGGCGCTGGGCAACCGGCTGGACTTCGGCGGCCCGTCGTTCGGCTTCTTCGCCGCGACCGAGGAGCACCTGCGGCGCATGCCCGGCCGCATCGCGGGGGAGACGACCGACGTCGACGGCCGCCGCGGCTTCGTGCTGACGCTGCAGACGCGCGAGCAGCACATCCGCCGCGAGAAGGCGACGTCGAACATCTGCACCGCCCAGGCGCTCAACGCGCTGGCGGGGGTCGTCTACCTGGCGTGGCTGGGGCGGCGCGGGATCGTCGAGCTGGGCGAGCTGCTGCTGGCCCGCACGCACTACGCGCGCGAGGCGCTCGCCGCGCTGCCGGGGGTGCGCGCGCTGCACGCGCGGCCGGTCGTGCGCGAGTTCGCGATCGGCTTCGACGCCGACGCCGAGGACGTCGTCGAGCGCTGCCTGGCCGTCGGCGTCAACCCGGGCGTGCCGCTGTCGCGACTGGGGCTGGAGGGCGAGGGCCTGCTGGTCGCGATCACCGAGCGCCGTTCGCGAGAGGACATCGACCGGCTCGTCGCGGCCGTCGGCGAGGCGGTCGCGGCATGAGCGCCTGGACGGGCGCGGCCGGCGACGCGCTGACGATCTTCGAGAAGGGCGCGCCGGGCCGCCGCGCGTTCGCCTGCCCGCAGCTCGACGTGCCGGCCGTCGACCCCGAGGCCGTGCTGCCCGCGCGCTTCCGGCGCCGCGAGCCGCCGCGCCTGCCGGAGGTCTCCGAGCCCGAGCTCGTGCGCCACTACGTGCGCCTGTCGAAGCGCAACTTCGACCTCGACTCCGGCTTCTACCCGCTCGGCTCGTGCACGATGAAGCACAACCCGCGGCTGCACGAGCGCGTCGCCGCGCTGCCCGGCCACGCCCGCCTGCACCCGCTCCAGCACCCGTCGCGGGCCCAGGGCGCGCTCGAGCTGATGTGGAGCCTCGAGCGGGCGCTGGCCGAGATCGCCGGGCTGCCGCACGTGTCGCTGCAGCCGAGCGCCGGCTCGCACGGCGAGCTGGCCGGGGTGCTGCTGACGCGGGCCTACCTCGCCGACCGCGGCGAGGGCCACCGCAGCCGGGTGCTGACCCCCGACAGCGCCCACGGCACCAACCCGGCGACGGTGACGATGGCCGGCTACCAGGTCGTCAAGGTCGCGACCAACGCCGACGGCGGCGTCGACCTCGACGACCTGCGCGCGAAGGCCGACGGCGACGTCGCCTGCCTGATGCTGACCAACCCGAACACGCTGGGGATCTTCGACCCCAACATCGAGGAGATCGCGGAGATCGTCCACGACGTCGGCGCGACGCTCTACTACGACGGCGCCAACCTCAACGCGATCATGGGGATCACGCGGCCCGGCGACATGGGCTTCGACATCGTGCACTTCAACCTGCACAAGTCGTTCACCCAGCCGCACGGCGGCGGCGGGCCGGGCTCGGGGCCGATCGCCGTCTCCGACCGGATCGCGCCGTACCTGATGAACCCGCGGATCGTCCGCGACGGGGACGGCACGTTCGACCTGCGCGACGTCGCCGAGAAGTCGATCGGTCGGCTGCGCGGCTTCCAGGGCAACTACGGCTGCTTCGTGCGCGCCTACGCCTACATCCGCTCGCTGGGCGCCGAGGGCCTGCGCGACGCCAGCGAGGTGGCGGTGCTCAACGCCAACTACCTGCTCGCGCGGCTGCTGGCGCTCGGCGCGCTCGAGCTGCTGCCGCTGGCGTTCGGCGAGCTCTGCATGCACGAGTTCGTGCTGTCCGGCGGGCCGATGCGGCGCGAGCTGGAGATCCGCACGCTCGACCTCGCCAAGCGCCTGCTCGACCACGGCTTCCATCCGCCGACGGTCTACTTCCCGCTGCTCGTCGACGAGGCGCTGCTGATCGAGCCGACCGAGACCGAGACGCGCGAGACGCTCGACGCGTTCGCCGAGGCGATCGCCGCGATCCTGCGCGAGGCGGCCGAGGATCCGGAGGTCGCCCGCACGGCGCCGCACACGACGCCGGTCCGCCGGCTGGACGAGGCCGGAGCGGCCAAGCACCCGGTGCTGCGCCAGGCGCTCTGACGGCGCGCGGCGGCGGCCTACCCTGGCCGGGGTGGACCTCGCGCTGCTGCACGACGCGCTCGCCGGCGAGCCCGCCTTCCGTGCCCGCCAGGTGTGGGAGTGGGTCGCGCGCGGCGCCGGCTCCTACGAGGAGATGACCAACGTCCCGGCCGCGCTGCGCGAGCGGCTCGCCGCCGCGGTCCCGTTCTCGACGCTGTCGCTCACGCACGAGGCGCACGCCAAGGACGGCACGGTCAAGGCGCTGTTCGCCACGCACGACGCGCGGCCGGTCGAGGCGGTGCTGATGCGCTACCGCGACGGTCGCCGCTCGATCTGCCTGTCCTCGCAGTCGGGCTGCCCGCTGACGTGCACGTTCTGCGCGACCGGCGCGATGCGCTTCGGCCGCAACCTGACGGCGAGCGAGATCCTCGACCAGGCGTTGCACTTGCGCCGCATCGCGCCGCTGGACCACTGCGTGTTCATGGGCATGGGCGAGCCGATGATGAACCTCGACAACGTGCTCGCCGCCTGCGAGCGGCTGCCGGCGCTGGGCGTCGCGCACCGGCGCACGGCGATCTCGACGGTCGGCTGGATCCCCGGGATCGAGCGCCTGACCGAGTCCGGCATGCCGATCCGCCTGGCGCTCTCGCTGCACGCGCCCGACGACGCGCTGCGCTCGGAGATCATGCCGGTCAACGACCGCTACCCGCTCGCCGACGTGCTCGACGCCTGCCGGCGCTACCACGAGCGCCGCAGGCGGATGGTGTTCGTCGAGTACGTGATGCTCGCCGGCGTCAACGACCGCTACGAGCAGGCGCTGGCGCTGGCGCGGCTGCTCGACCCGCGCGCCTACAAGGTCAACCTGATCCCGTACAACCCGACGGGGTCGCGCTACGAGGGCTCCTCGCGCGAGGCGATCGCCGCCTTTCGGGCCGTGCTCGAGGAGCACGGCCTGCGCGCGACGGTGCGCCTGACGCGCGGGCGCGACATCGACGCGGCGTGCGGCCAGCTCGCGGCCCGGGCGGCCGCCGGCGCGCCCGCCTGAGCATCCAGCTCGGCCGCCCGGGCCGAACATCCGTCCAGGGCCGCCATCACGGACGGGCGGCCGCTGGCGATGAGAGGGGTGGATGCGCTGGCCCGC
>DASZVK010000347.1:0-2216 GCA_035547175.1 Solirubrobacteraceae bacterium | reverse complement strand
ATCAGGTCGTCGGAGAAGGTCGTGATCCCGGTCGGGCCCTCGGCGTCCAGCGCCGCGGCGGCGGCCGCCGGGGGCAGGCCGGCGACGTCGACCACGGGGCCGAGCCGGCCCAGCAGCCGCGCCAGCGGGCCCAGCCCGGCCGTGGCCGAGTCGATCAGCCAGACCAGGTCGTAGCGCCCGGCGGCCGCGTCGGCGAGCAGCATCGCGCTCGGGGAGTCGTGCCGGAAGGCCACCGCGATCCGCGGCCGCGCCGCCGCCGCGGCGCCCGGGGTCATACGCTCTTGCAGGCGATCAGGGCCTGCGCGTTGAGCGTGCGGCTGCTGTGGTTGTTGACCATCACCAGGCCGCCCTGCGCATCCCTGATCAGCCGGTCCAGGCTCCGCTCCGAGTCGCGCCGGAACCCGGTGATCCCGCAGATGCCCAGCGCCTGGGTGGCCAGGCTCGCCGCGATCTGGGACGTGGCGATCTTGAGGTTGCGGGCCGCGATCAGCTGGCGCGGGTCCTCCAGGTGCTCGCTGTCCTCCAGCGCCTCGTAGGTCTGGATCGCGCAGGCCAGCATGCTCCGCGCCGACTGCAGCTCGACGACCAGGTCGGCGAAGCGGAACGCCGAGGGCGGGACCGCCCCGATCGCCTTGCGCGCCTCGCGCCGGACGTGCTGATGCGCGTGGCCGACCGCCTGCTCGGCGAGCCCCAGCCAGACGGCGCTGAGCAGGATCTGGCCGACGTGCAGCAGGCCGCCGGCCGCGATGCGCGGGAAGGGCACGGGGAAGATCGCGTCCTCGGGCCCGCTCATCTGCAGCCGGAAGCTGTTGCTGCAGGTCCCGCGCAGGCCGGTGGTGTCCCACGTCGACAGCGGCGTCAGCTCGATGTCCGCCCGGCGCGCCAGCGCCAGCACCTGGTCGGTCGGCGGGCTGTCCGGCTCGCGGCGCGCGGTCGCCACGATCGCGTCGGCGTGCTCGCCGTAGGAGATCGCCAGCGCCTGCTTGTCCAGGGTCCAGCGTCCGCCGTCGTGCTCCAGGCCGCAGATGCTGTTGCCCGGCTGGCTGCCCACGCCGACCTCGCTGTTGGCGTTGGCGATCAGCAGCTGGTCCGCGGCCAGGTCGCGCAGGAAGGCGCGCAGCGCGGGCGTGGTCCCGAACCGGCGCAGCGCCACCACCTCGATCGAGTGCATGGCCAGCACGAGCGCCGTCGCCGAGCAGTTGATCGCCAGCGCGCGCACGGCGGCGGCCACGGTCCCCACGCTCGCCCCGAGCCCGCCGAGCTCGGCGGGCGCCAGCGCGGACAGCAGTCGCTCGTCGCGCAGCGCGGCGACGGCCTCGGCCGGGAAGCGCGCCGAGCGGTCCACCTCGTCGGCGTGCTCGGCGGCGACGCCGGTGCCGATCCGCCAGGCCGCCTGCGCGACCGGATCGTCGACCTGCCCCGGCGGGCCGAGCAGGTCGAAGTACCACGATGGGGCCGTATCGCTCATGGCGGCTCCTCAGCCGAAGATGGAGTAGCAGTCGATCAGGTGGGCGGCGACCACGATCAGGGCGGCGTTGCGGCCGGCGGCGCGGTCGACGGCGTGGTCGAGCGTCTCGACCACCTCGAGGCGGAAGCGGCCGGTCCGCTCCAGCCGGGGCAGGCCGATCCTGCGCCAGAACAGGGTGCGCCGGAACGGCTGGGCGTCGGTGGGCGACGCGACCACGAGGACGTCCGTCCCGCGGCGCACGGCGCCGGCCAGCACGCCGGCCGGGTCGCCCCAGACGAGCACCTGCCGCAGCGCCCGCCAGATCCACTCGGCCATCCGGCGATGGCGCACCGCCAGGCGGCGCAGCGGGGCCGGCATCACGCGCAGCGCCCGCCGCTCCGGGTGCCACAGCCGCGAGGGCGTGGCCAGCCATTCGATGTCCACCACGGGGTTGATCGCGCACACGCCGCGCACGCTGCCGGAGAGCGCGCACTCGAGCGCCGAGTAGGCGCCCGAGCAGAGCCCGACCAGCACGACCGGCGCGGGCGCGAGCGACCGCACCGCGTCGGGCAGGTCGGTCAGCCACTCCGGCGCGTAGACGACGTCGCGGTCCTGGCCCGGACGGCTCGGGCTGTCGCCGACGCCGCTCAGGTCGAGCCGCACCGACCGGATGCCGTGCCCGGCCAGCTCGCGGGCGAGCCGGACCCAGCCACGGTCGGGCCCGACGTGGCGCTCGTTGGCGACGTTGACGAAGACGACGACCGTGTTC
>DASZVK010000346.1:0-13662 GCA_035547175.1 Solirubrobacteraceae bacterium | reverse complement strand
CTCGACGGCGGCGCCGAGATCGCCGTGCACGTCGACGCCGACACCGACGTGCACGCGAGCCTGGCCGACGCGGTCGAGCCGGCACGGCGGCACGGCATCGTGCTGTCGCCGCACTTCCTCGCGCCTCCCCCGGCCGACGGCCTGAGCCCCGACGAGTTCGAGAAGCAGCGGACGGGCGTCTTCAACTCGGGGTTCGTGGCGGTCGGGCGGGCGGGCGTCCCGTTCCTGGCCTGGTGGTCGTCGAGGGTCGCGCGCGACTGCCTGTTCGACGACCCGATGGGCGCGCACGCCGACCAGCGCTGGCTCGACTACGTGCCGTCGTACTTCGACCACCACGTCTGCCGCGACGCCGGCGTCAACGTCGCCCAGTGGAACGTCGCCGAACGGCCGATCGGCTGGGACGGGAGCGCCTACACGGCGGGCGGGCGCCCCCTGCGGTCGTTTCACTTCGCCGGCTTCGATCCCGACCGTCCCGACACGCCGGGCGCGTACGGCTGGGCGACGCCGCTGCGCCTCGACGCGGTCGAGCAGCCGGCGCTGCAGCGGCTGTGCCGGGAGTACGCGGGCAAGCTGCTCGCCGCGGGGCTGGCCGAGGCCCGCGCGACGCGGTACCGCTACGCGACGACCGCGGCCGGCACGCCGCTGGACGCGTGGCGCCGGCGGGCGTACCGCGAGCTGCTGCTCGCCGCGGAGGCGCAGGGCGCCGACATCCCCGACCCGTTCGACGCGGCGCGCTCGCTGGAGCTCGAGCGCCTGCTCGCGCGCCCGGCCCGGAGCGGGCTCCTGTCCCCCGCGGCGCGGGCGCGGCTGCGCGACGCGCGCCTCGTGCGGCCGAGCGCGCACGGCGGCGCCGTCGGGCGCGCGGAGTTCGCCGTCGCGTTCGCGCGTCAGACCTGGCGGCAGCTGCCGCGACGGCGCCATCCCTGGATGCCCCATCCGCTGCCCAGCGCCAGGGTCCGGCTGGAGTACGCGTCGCCGGGGCCCGCATGAGCGACCGGCGCCCGCTCCTCTCCCTGGTCCTCTGCTCGCGCAACGACGGCTTCCAGGGCGACTCGCTGTGGCGATTGCAGACGACGGTCAACCACGCCGCCCGCCAGGCGGCGCTGCTGGGACGCCTGGAGTCGATCGAGGTGATCGTCTCCGACTGGGGCAGCGAGCGCCCGCTGCGCGACGCGGTGCGCCTGTCGCCCGACGCGGCGCGGGTGACGCGCTTCCTCACCGTGCCCGCCGACCTGGCGCGCGAGAAGCAGTGTGACAGCCCGTTCGCGGAGGTCATCGCGATCAACGCCGCGGCACGGCGGGCGCGGGGCGACTACATCGGGCGCATCGACCAGGACACGCTCGTCGGACGGCGCTTTCTGCGCTGGCTCTTCGACGCGGCGCGCGACGGCGCGACGTTCCCGCTCGAGGCGTCGGTGATGATCTCCAACCGGCGGCGGATCCCGTACCGCTTCGCCGTGCGCACGCCCCCGTTCCCCGTCGTCGAGCGCTACGTCCGCTCGTTCGGCCGCATCCTCCCGGCGATGGGCGGCGGCGGCTCGCGCTTCTGGGAGGTCTACGTCGGCATCCTCCTGTTCCACCGCGACCTCTGGGAGCAGTGCGCGGGCTACGACGAGAGCCTCATCTACTACAGCTACATGGAGTTCGACCTCTTCCTGCGGCTGGCCTCGCGGTACGCCGCGGTCGACCTCGGCGCGATCGTCGGCCACGACTTCCACCACCTCGACCACATCCCGGCGTGGCGGTCCTGGGAGGAGCAGCCCCGATCGAACAACAACGTCATCCGCACTCCCGAGGACCCGCCGCCCGAGTTCGCCCCAACGGGCCCGGGCTGGGGGCTCGCCGGGCACGACCTCGAGCTCGAGGCGGGGACGGCGCCGGCGCTGGAGGAGCGGGACGTGCGCTGGAGCGCGTCGCTGTGGCCCGAGCTCATCCGGTCGAGCGTCGCAGGGCTGGCGCTCACCGTCGCCGACGAGGTCCGCCGCGAGATCGGACGGCGCGGCATGGTGCGCGGGATCGCGTACTCGCTCGTCGTGAGCAGCGGCCTCAGACCTCGCCTGGGGCGATTGCGCCGGCGCTCGGCGATCGACGAAGATCCGTGAATGGAGATCGACCTGCCGCCGGCCAGGCTGATCGACGGGCGGATCGCCTTCTTCACGTTCGCCACTCGGGGATTTGCGCCGTTCGTGCTCAACCTGCACGCGTCGCTGCGACGCCACGACCCGGCGCTGGCTGACAAGCTGATCGCGTTCTGCGCCGACCGGCGCACCGCGGCGGAGCTTGCGGCAGAGGGCGTCTGCACGGTGGCCTGCGACTCCGATGACCTGCCCGAGTTCGCCGAGTTCGAGGGCCCTGGCTTCGGGCGAGTCGTCAGCTGCAAGTTCGCGCTCGCGCGCCGCCTGCTCCGCAGCGCCGACTACGTCTGGTGGTGCGACGGCGACGTCGTCGCCAGGGACGCGCTGGGAGATCGCATCCTCGACCTGGTCGCCGGCAGCGACGCCGATCTGCTGATGCAGTGCGAGTCGCCCGGGGATCGACTCAACACGGGCTTCTGGATCGCGCGTCGATCGCCCGCCGTCGACGACATGCTCGCCGACATGGCCGAGCAGACCGCCCGGGCCGACGTCGACGATCAGGCCTACTTCAACGAGCGTCATGCGCGCGCGGGCGACGTCACGATCGCGGCGCTGGACCCCGACGAGTTCGCGTGCGGCAACCGCTTCTACCACCGTCATCTCAGAGGTGCGCCCCGCGGACGGGTCCTGCACTTCAACTACGCCGTGGGCCGGGGCAACAAGCAGGAGCTGATGAGGCAGCACGGCGCCTGGTACCTCGAGCAGCCGCGCTCGGTCGCTCGCCGGGCGAGGCTGCGCCACCTGCGCCTCACCCTCCGGGGGCGGATCGGCGCGCGCCGGCCGAGGAGCGCCTCGTGAGGCCGCCGTCCGTCGCGCGCAGCGCGATCGCGCGCCTCGCGAGCAGGCGCAGGGTCCGTCGCCTGCTCAGGAGCGCGTCGGACCGCGTGCCGTATGAGGCGTGGACGTGGTTGGAGGCCTACGCCCGGTGGCGGCGCCTGGACACGCGCGTGCCCGACGAGGTCGTCGCGCGGGTCAAGGCGCGCAAGGCGGCCGGCGCCGCGCTGCGGGCCTCGTACGCCCACGACCCGCGCCTCGCCGTGGTCGTGACGAGCTTCAACCAGGTCTGGAACGTCCACACGCTGGCCGACCGGCTCCTGGCCAATCCCCACGTCGACGAGATCGTGGTGTGCGAGGACGGCTCGCTCGACGGGTCGCTGGAGGCCTGGGTCTCGCGCCTGATCGTGCCCAACGGGTTCGTGATCCGCTCGAACGACCTCCACGAGATCAGGTCGCTGGACCGCGCGTTCCGGCTCAGCCGCGCCGAGGTCCTGTGCGTGATCCAGGACGACGACGTCGTCCCGGAGGACCCGTCCTGGGCCGCGGAGGCCCTCGCGCTGTTCGACGCCCACCCTCGCCTGGGGGTCCTCGGCGGGTTCCAGGCCCGCCTCGAGGCGCCGACCGCCGAGGAGGCCGGCGCCGCGCCGGGCGACCCCCTTCCCGACTCCTCGACCCGGGCGGCCGGTCCGTTCCGCTTCGTCCCGACCGTGTGCATCGGCCCGTACTACGTGCGGTCGCGGTGCTACGACGAGTGCGGCGGCTTCGACACCGCCTACTCGGAGCCCGGGCAGGCGGGCGTCGGCTTCGACGAGGAGTTCGCGCTGCGCGCGTGGCTCCGGGGCTGGCAGGTCGGATACCTCCACCAGCCGTTCAAGACAGGCGTCGAGGGCGGATACGACCTGGGCGCCGGAGGGACGTTCCTCTACGGCGAGCCGACCGAGCGGACCGAGCACGCCCGGGCCAACGGGCGCCGCGTCGTGCAGACCTACGCGCCCCACCACGACGCGATCATGGAGGCCGTCCGGGCCGGCAACGCACGGCTCGCCGCCGAGTCCACGATCACCGAGGCCTAGCCGCCGCGGCTGCGGCGGCCGCGTACAGCTCCCCGTAGCGCCGGGCCATGAGCGCCCACGAGAGCTCTCGCGCCGCCCACGAGCGCGCGTTGCGCCCGAGCCGCTCGCGCTCGCGCGGGTCGGCCACCAGGCGGGCCACCGCCGCCGCGAAGCCCTCGTCGTCGTCGGCCAGCGCGATCGCCTCTCCCGCGGGCGCCGCGATGCCCGCCGCGCCCCTCGTCGTGGTCACGACCGCCTTCCCCGCCGCCAGCGCGTGCAGCACCTTCACCCGCGTCCCGCCGCCCGAGCCGATCGGCGCGGCGACGACCGCGGCGCGGTCGGTCAGATCCGTCAGGTCCGCGACCTCTCCGTGGACCCGGACGACGTCCGACGCCAGCGCCGCCACCTCGGGCGGCGGCTCGGCGCCGACGACGTCGAGCGTCACCTGCGGCTGCTCGGCGCGGACCAGCGGCAGGATGCTCCGTCCGAGGCGAAGCGCCGCCTCGACGTTGGGCGGATGCCGGAAGCTCCCGACGAACAGCAGCGTCGGCGGATCGGCTCCCGTGGCCGAGAGCGCCGCCTCCGGCAGGTCCGTGGCCAGCGGGATGACGGCCACGTCGCGACCCGGTCCGGTCGTGCGCGCGACGATCTCGCGATCCTCGTCGCCGAACACGGCGACGGCGTCCACGCCCGCGAGCGCCCGGCGTTCCTCGCGCAGCGTCGCGCGCACGTCGAGGCGATGGGCCGCGCGATCGGACCAGCGGTCGCCGGCCCGGGAGCCGTGGGCCTGCGCGGCGGCGGGCTCGTGGATCGTGAGGACGCTCGCCGGACGTCCGCGCACGGCGAGCGCCACGGCGGCGAGGCGCGTGAACTCGGCCTGCACCACTTCGGGCGAGAAGCGATGGCCCTGCTCCCGCGCCCAGGCGCGCATGGCCCGGACGCCGCCGTCCGCCGACCAGACCGTGCGGCCGGTGAGCAGGGCGCCGGCGCGCCGCAGGCGCAGGCTCGCGGGCCCGCGGCCCCGGGCCCCGGCGGCGACGACCTCGAGGCACCGGCGCTCGAGCTCGGGATCGATCTCCTGCGGAGGGCCCGGGTACACGAGCACGAGCTCGTGGCTCTCCGCCAGCGCGGCGGCGAGCCCGCGGATGGCGAGCACGGCGCCGTGGCGGCCCTCGCGGACGGGGGCGAACGGGGACAGCAGGACGACCCGGCTCATCGAAGGCGCAGCCGCGTGTCGCGCGCCATGCCGCGCCACGTCTCCAGGCGCCGGCCGGCGAGCGCGCGGCGCTCGCCCCGCGCCGTGGCCCGCGCGATCGCGTCGCGTGCGATCCGGGCGGCCAGCACCGCTCGCATGACCGCACGGAAGGCGGCCAGGTCGGCACGGGACCCGTGGCGCTCCAGGTGCCGGCAGGACGCCCAGATGTGATCGGGATAGGTGCTGAGGTCGTCGGCGCTGCTGGCTCCTCCGGCGTGGACGATCGTCGCCGCCGGCGTGAAGTGCGCTTCGTAGCCGGCTTCGGCCAGGCGGCATGCGAGGTCGATCTCCTCGCCGTAGAGGAAGATCGACTCGTCGAAGCCCCCGATCCTCGCGAACGCCTCGCGGCGGACCGCCAGCGCCGCCCCGAGCAGCCACGGGACGGTTCGTGGCCGGTCGTGGCTCCACGTGCGCAGGAGCCGCTCGCGCAGCCAGGGGATCCGCCGGAGCAGCCGATGGGCGCCGGTCTCCGCGATCAGGGCGTCGGCCGCGCTCGGCAGCGGGAAGCACGATGGCTGCAGGCTGCCGTCGGGGTTGTGCAGCCGGGGGCCGGCGAGGCCGGCCCGGGGATGCCGGGCGAGGTGCTGGGCCAGCGCCTCGAGGGCGCCCGGCGGCACGACGGTGTCGCTGTTGAGCACGAGCGCCACGGGGCGTGCGGAGGCGCGCACCCCGTGGTTGGCCGCCGCGCCGTAGCCGAGGTTGGCGTCCAGCGCCTCGAGCCGGACGGTGGGGAAGCGCTCGCGGACCATCTCGCGGCTTCCGTCGGTCGAGCCGTTGTCGACGACGACGACGTCCGTGGCGCCCGCGGCGAGGAGGCTCGCGAGGCACGCGGCCAGGACGTCGCGGGTGTTGTGGCTGACCACCACCACGCCGATCGGCTGGGACCCGGTCGTCGCCTCGCGATCGAGCGCGTCGGGATCGGTCGGCGAGCGGCGAGGACGAGACGGTCGACGAGGCTCGCGGCGGCGTCGCGCGAGCTCACCCGCGACGGCGTTGCGCTCGATCGCGCCGACAACCTTCGTCGCGGCGACCGCGGACCGCCCGGGGAGCCGCCCGTCGAGCCGGTCGACGGTCGTCAGGGCGGCCCGCAGCAGCGCTCGGCGGAGGCGTCCGGGGACGCGCGAGGCGATGCGCGCGACCACCGCGGCGATCCCGGCGGGCTCCGGGGCGAGCGAGCGCCCGAGCGGTCCGACCACCGCGCCGCCGCGCATCGTCTCGCGGTCGGCCGCCTGAGCGGCCACGTCCCGGAGGAAGCCGTCGGCGCTGCGCTCGTATGCGTGATGGGCGACGATCTCCGGGCAGTACTTGCCGCGCAGGCCGGCGGCTCGGCACCGCAGGCCGAAGGCCCAGTCGTCGTGATAGCGCATCGAGGTCATCGGCTCGAGGCCGCCCGCCCGGCGGAACGCCTCGCTGCGCACGGACAGGTGGCCGCCCCACAGGTGGCCCAGCACGTCGCCGGTCCGTCGCCAGCGCTCGACGATCTCCCGGTACTGCTCGTCGTAGAGGCGCGCGCGGGCGTCCCATCGCGGGGGCGTGGTCGGCATCGCCCCGACGACGACGAGATCGTCGGCCGCCTCGTGCTCCGCGGCGTGGGCCGCGGCGATGTCCATCGCCGGGATCAGGTCGTCGTCGAGGAACAGCGCGACCTCGCCGGTCGCCTCGTCGAACCCGCGCTGCTGAGCCGCCGGCCGGCCCCGGTTGGCCTGCATGATCGCCCGCAGCCGGGCGTCCTCGGACGCCCGCCGGCTCAGGTACTCGTGCGAACCGTCGTCCGAGCCGTCGACGACGAAGACGATCTCGTCCGCGGTTCCGGCGAGCAGCGCGTCGACGACCGGTCCGAGGAACCTCCGTCGCCGGAACGTCGGCACGATGACGGACACGGTCGGCCGCACGCGGCGGTAAGCCTAGAAGAGAGGCGTCCGAGGTCGGATACTGCCGGCATGGGATCGTTCGCGGGCACGCTCCGAGCGATCGAGAACTACATCCGCGCCGCGGCGGCCCTGAGCCGTCTCGGGGCCTCGCCGACGGCGGCGGCCAAGGTCGCGATCGTCACCTGCCTGATGCCCCTCAAGCGGCTCGCGCCCGCCTTCGCCGCGCGCTGGACGCGGCTCGACCTGCGGTACGGGGGCCGGATCGTGCGCTGGCACGTGAGCGACGGGAGCGAGCTGCTGTGCCTGGCCGACATCCTCTGCTTCGAGCAGTATCGCCTCCCGGCTCATCTGGCTCCGGCGACCATCGTCGACCTCGGAAGCAACGTCGGCTCGTCCGTCCTGTACTTCGCGACCCGGTATCCCGGCGTCCGCATCGTCGCCGTCGAGCCGGATCCCGCGACGTTCGGGAAGCTGCGGGCCAACGTCGGCTCGATCGAGGGCGTCGAGGCGATCTGCGTCGCGGTGGGCGGGACGGACGGCGAGGCCGCGTTCTACCCGAGCCCGAGGACGTGGGAGTCGTCGTTTCGCCCGACGCCGCTGAGCGGCGAGCCGATCTCCGTGCGCGTCGTCACGCTCGACACGCTGCTCGCCGAGCTGGGGCTCGACCGCGTCGACCTCGTGAAGCTCGACGTCGAAGGGGCGGAGTACGAGGTCCTGCGCGCGTCGCGGGCGCTGCGGACCTCGGTCGGCGCGGTGATCGGAGAGCTGCATCCCGGTTTGCCCGAGACGTATGCGGCCATGCGGGAGCTGCTCGCCGACCTCGAGGGATTCCAGGTCGAGTACGTGCGCGACGCGCGCGACGAGCTGTTCCGTGCGGTGCGCGCCGACGCGGGCTCGGCGCGGTCGGCGCCGGCGCGCTAGCGTGCCGGGCATGGAGTTCCGCAGGCTGGGCGACAGCGACATCGAGGTCTCGGCGATCTCGCTGGGGTCGTGGCTGACCTACTCGGGAGGCGTCGCGCGCGAGCAGGCCGAGGCCTGCACGCGGGCCGCGTTCGAGGCCGGCATCACGTTCTTCGACACCGCCAACGTCTACGGGCGCGGCGCCTCGGAGGAGGCCTGGGGCGAGATCCTGCCCGGCTACCCGCGCGACTCCTACGTGCTGGCGACGAAGCTCTTCTGGCCGATGGCCGACGACCACGCCGGCGGCCTGTCGGCCGACGAGGTCCACACGCAGATCGACGCCTCGCTGCGGCGCCTGCGGACCGACCACGTCGACCTCTACCAGTGCCACCGCTTCGACGTGCAGACGCCGATCGAGGAGACGATGGAGGCGCTGTCCGACGTCGTGCGGGCCGGCAAGGCGCGCGCGATCGGCTTCAGCGAGTGGACGGCCGAGCAGATCGAGGCCGCGCTGGCGGTGTCCGGAACGGTCAAGCTCGTCTCCTCGCAGCCGCAGTACAGCGCGCTGTGGCGCGCTCCTGAGGACGGCGTCTTCGACGTCTGCCGCGCCAACGGCATCTCGCACGTCGTCTGGTCGCCGCTGGCGCAGGGCGTGCTGACCGGCAAGTACCTGCCCGGCCAGGCGCCGCCGCCCGACTCGCGCGCCGCCAGCGCCGAGATGGGCGTCGCGATCGACCGCCTCCTGTCCGACCCGATCCTCGAGGCCGTTCAGCGGCTGCGGCCGATCGCCGACGGCGCCGGGCTGTCGATGGCCCACTTGGCGCTCGGCTGGGTCCTGCACCACCCCGAGGTCGCCAGCGCGATCGTCGGCGCCTCGCGCCCGGAGCAGGTCTTCGACAACGCCGCGGCGGCCGACGTGAGGCTCACGCAGGACGTCGTCGACGCGGTCGACGCGGCGCTGGCCGACGTCGCCGTCACCACCTGGCAGTACGCCTACGGCTCCCGGCCCGGCGTGCTGCACCGCTGACGCGGCGCCGTCAGCGCGCCGCGCGCAGCGCCCGGCGCAGGTCGGCGACGAGGTCCTCGGGCGCCTCGACGCCGCACGACAGCCGCACGAGGTCGGCCGGCACCGCGGCGGACGAGCCCTCGGTCGACTGGTGGGTCATCGCCTGCGGGACCTCGATCAGCGACTCGACGCCGCCGAGCGACTCGGCGAGCGAGAAGATGCGCGTCGCGGCGGCGATCCGCGCGGCCGCCGGATGCCGGAAGGAGACCATGCCGCCGAAGCCCGGGTAGGAGACGCCGGTCACGCCCTCGGACCCGCGCAGCAGCTCCACGCAGGCGCGCGCGCTGGCCTCGTGGGCGGCCATCCGCAGGTGCAGGGTGCGCAGCCCACGATGCACGAGGAAGCAGTCCAGCGGCCCGGGCACGGCTCCGACGGCGTTCTGCACGAAGCGCACCCGCTCGTGCAGGGCCGCGTCGCCGACGACGACGGCGCCGCCGATCGCGTCGGAGTGCCCGCCCAGGTACTTGGTCGTCGAGTGCACGACCGCGCCCGCGCCGAGCTCGAGCGGGCGCTGGTTGACGGGCGTCGCGAACGTGTTGTCGACGCAGACCAGCGCGTCGCCCGCCCGCGCCACGACCCCGGCGACGTCGACCACCTTGAGCGTTGGGTTGGTCGGCGTCTCGACCCAGACGAGCGTCGTCCGGCCGGGGACGATCGCGTCGGAGACGGCGGCGAGGTCGCGCTGGTCGACCATCGTGTGCTCGATCCCCCAGCGCGCCAGGACCTTGTCGAAGATCCGGTAGGTGCCGCCGTAGAGGTCGTCGGGCAGGACGACGTGGTCGCCCGCGGCGCAGTGCGCGGTGATCAGGGCGTGCTCGGCGGCCATGCCGGAGGCGAACGCGCTCGCCAGCCCGCCCTCGAGCTCGCCCAGCGCGGCCTCCAGCGCGGCGCGCGTCGGGTTGGCCGAGCGCGAGTAGTCGTAGTCCTCGACGTAGTCGCCGGGCGTGCGCTGGACGTACGTGGTCGCCTGGTGGATGGCGGGCACGACGCCGCGCGTGTAGGGGTCGGGCGCGAGCCCGGCGTGCACCGCGCGGGTGGCGAAGCGCGCGTCGGCCGGCAGCTCGCGGCTCATCGCGCCAGCGCCTCCAGCAGGTCCGAGCGCGTGACGATCCCGACCGCCCGCCCGTCGTCGGTGACCGTCAGCGCCTGGCGGTCGCCCGTCAGCAGCTCGACGGCGTCGCGCACGGAGTCCTCGGTCGAGACCGAGGGGAACGGCGCCTCCATGACGTCGACCACCTGGGACTCGAGCGCCGCGGCGTCGGCGATCGCGTGCCGGAGCAGGCCGCGCTCCCCCACCGACCCGACGATCGCGCCGGGATCGTGGCTGGAGACGACCGGCAGCTGCGACACGCGGTGCTCCTGGAGCAGCGCGATCGCCTCGCGTACCCGCCGACCCGCCTCGACGACCACGAGCGCCGGGATGTCGCCCACGCCGGGCTTCTCGTGCAGCACCTCGCCGACGGTGCGGTCGCCCGTCGGCGCGAGGAAGCCGTGCTGGGTCATCCAGGCGTCGTTGAAGACCTTCGACAGGTACGAGCGGCCGCCGTCGGGGAGGATCACGACGACCAGCGCCTCGGGATCGTCCAGCTCCCTGGCGACGACGAGCGCGGCGTGGACCGCCATGCCGCCCGAGCCGCCGACCAGCAGCCCCTCGGTGCGCGCGAGCCGGCGCGTGGTCAGGAACGCGTCGCGGTCGGAGACGGTGACGTAGCGGTCGACGACGCCGGGGTCGAAGCTCTCGGGCCAGAAGCCCTCACCGACGCCCTCGACGAGGTACGGCTTGACCTCGCCGCCCGAGTAGATCGACCCGACCGGGTCGGCGCCGACGACGACGAGCTCCGGGTTGCGCTCGCGCAGGTAGCGGGCGCAGCCGGTGATCGTCCCCCCGGTCCCCACGCCGGCGACGAGGTGCGTCACGCGCCCGCCCGTCTGGCGCCAGATCTCCGGGCCGGTGGTGCGGTAGTGGGCCTCGGGGTTGGCCGGGTTGGCGTACTGGTTGGGCTGGTAGGCGCCCGGGATCTCGGCGGTCAGCCGATCGGCGACGCGGTAGTAGGACTCCGGGGAGCGCGGGTCGACGTTGGTCGGGCAGACGACGACCTCGGCGCCGTAGGCGCGCAGCAGGTCGATCTTCTCGCGCGAGACCTTGTCGGGCATCACGGCGATCACGCGGTAGCCCTTCAGCCGCGCGACGACCGCGAGGCCGGTGCCGGTGTTGCCCGACGTCGGCTCGACGATCGTTCCGCCGGGGCGCAGGCTGCCGTCGCGCTCGGCGGCCGCGACCATCTCGGCCGCGACGCGGTCCTTGATCGAGCCGCCCGGGTTGACGGCCTCGACCTTGGCGACGAGCCGGCCCCGGAGCGCGGGCTCGATGCGGCTCAGCCGGACGAGCGGCGTCTCGCCGATCGTGTCGAGGATCGAGTCCCTGATCTCCCCCGGGTCGCCCGCGGCCGCGGTCACGCCGCGACTATACGGGCGGCGCGGGCCCGCGACGCCGGCACTCAGACCTCCATGATGTCGGCCTCTTTGGCCTTCAGCGCCTCGTCGAGCTCGGCGACGCGCGCGTCGGTGAGCCTCTGCAGCTCCTGCTCGGCGCGGTGCTCGTCGTCGGCGCCGAGCTCGCCGGCGTCCTTGAGCTCGCGCAGGTCGTGCATCACGTCGCGGCGGATGTTGCGGATCGCCACGCGGCCCTCCTCGGCGATGTGGCGGACGACCTTGACCAGCTCGCGGCGGCGCTCCTCGTTGAGCTCGGGGATCTGCAGGCGGATCACGCTGCCGTCGTTGTTGGGCGTCAGGCCGATGTCGGACTCGAGGATCGACTTCTCGATCGCCTTGATCGCGGACTTGTCGTAGGGCTGTACGGACAGCAGCCGCGCCTCGGGGGCGCTGATCGTCGCGAGCTGCTGGAGCGGCGTCGGCGCGCCGTAGTAGTCGACGACGATGCGGTCCAGCAGCGCCGGGCTGGCGCGGCCGGTGCGGACCGAGCCGAACTCGTGCCTGGTCGACTCGACGGACTTGTGCATCCGCTCGCCGGCGTCGGCGATCAGCTCGTCTGTGATCTCGCTCATGGTGTTGCGATCAGGGACCCGGCCCGCTCGCCGGACACTATCCGCTGGATGATGCGGTCGTCGTCCATGTCGAAGACGTGGATCGGCAGGCGGTTCTCGGCGCACAGCGTGAGCGCGGTGACGTCCATCACCTTGAGGCCGCGGCGGACCGCCTCCATGTGCGTGATCTCGGGGATGAACTGCGCCGACGGGTCGATCTTGGGGTCGGCGGTGTAGACGCCGTCGACGCCGTTCTTGGCCATCAGCAGCGCCTCGGCGTGGACCTCGACGGCGCGCAGCGCCGCGGCGGTGTCGGTCGTGAAGAACGGGTTGCCCGTGCCGGCCGCGAAGATCACGACGCGGCCCTTCTCCAGGTGGCGCATCGCCCGGCGGCGGATGTACGGCTCGGCGACCTCGGCGATCGTCAGCGCGCTCTGCACGCGCGTGTCGACGTCGATGCTCTCCAGCGCGTCCTGCAGCGGCAGCGCGTTGAGCACCGTCGCCAGCATGCCCATGTAGTCGCCGGTGGCGCGGTCGACCCCGGCCGCCGCGGCGCGCACGCCGCGGAAGATGTTGCCGGCGCCGACGACGATGCCGACCTCGACGCCGAGCTCGTGGACCGCCTTGACCTGCCGGGCGACCTCCTGGACCCGATCGGGGTCGGTGCCGTACTCGAGCGAGCCGAGCAGCGACTCGCCCGAGAGCTTGAGCATGACCCGCCGGAAGGCGGGGTCGGCGGCCACGGGAGCCCTACTCCCCGACCTGGAACCTCACGAACCGGCGGATCACGACGTTCTCGCCGGTCTTGGCCGACAGCTCGGCGCGCAGCTGCTCGATCGTCTTGCCCTCGTGCTTGTCGCCGTTGACGTGCGGCTGGTCGAGGAGCACGACCTCGGCGAACCAGCTCTTGAGCTTGCCCTCGGCCGCCTTCTCGCGCGCGTGCTCGGGCACGTTCTCGAGCTGCTGGGCGTAGACGCGCCGCTCGGCGTCCTTGGCCTCCTCGGGCACCTCGTCCTCGGCGATCCATCGCGTCGCCGGGCTGGCGGCGATGTGCAGCGCGACGTCCTTGGCGAAAGCGACGAAGTCCTCGTTGCGGGCGACGAAGTCGGTGTTGCAGCCGACCTCGACGAGCACGCCGACCTTGCCGTTGGCGTGGATGTAGGACTGGACGGTGCCCTCGCTGGTCTCGCGGCCGGCGAGCTTGCCGACCTTGTTGCCCATCTTGACGCGGATGATCTCGAGGGCCTTGGCGGGGTCGCCGTCGGCCTCGGTCAGGGCGGCCTTGCAGTCCATCATCCCCGCGCCGGTCTGGTCGCGGAGGGCCTTGACGTCGGCGGCGGTGATCTCAGCCATGCGTCTCCTCGGTCGTGGTTTCGGGGGCCGCCGCCGGCTCCGCCGTAGCGTCGGCGGGCGGGCTGGCGGGATCGGGGGTCAGGTCGTGGACGGGCGGCGCCGGGCTCGGCGACGGCCCGCCGACGTTGCCGGCGGCCGCGGGCGCGATCTCGGCGTCGGCGCGCTGCGGCGCCGGCGCGGTCTCGGCGAGCTGCTCGGCCTGCGCCGCT
>DASZVK010000345.1:0-7501 GCA_035547175.1 Solirubrobacteraceae bacterium | reverse complement strand
GACGCTCGCGACCGTCGCCTTCACCTGGTCGGTCGACCGCGCCGCGGGCGTCGCCGCGCTGCTGCTCTCCTCGGCGTCGGTCACGGTCGGCGTGCTCGCGTCGCTGCGCGCCGTGCGCGACGCCCGCGCGCTGCACGAGGCGCTGTCGCTGGCGACGCTCGCCGCGCTTGCCGTGCACGGCCTGGCCTTCGCGCTCGACCCATACCTCGGCGCCGGCCTCGTCGGCGCGGCGGTGCCGTTCGCCTCGCCGTGGCGGCCGCTCGCCGTCGCCGCCGGGCAGGTCGCCGGCTACGGCCTCGCCGCGCTCGGGCTCAGCTACTACGTGCGCGGCCGCCTCGGGCCCGCGCGCTGGCGCGCGGCGCACCGCTTCGCCGGTGCCTTCTGGCTGCTGGGCGTCGTGCATGCGATCTTCGCCGGCAGCGACGCCGGCCGCCCGTGGCTGCTGCTCGTCGCGGCCGCGCCGGTGATCGCCGCGATCGTCGCGCTCGCGGCGCGCTGGGAGTCGCGCTCGGCGACCGAATAGGGTGCGGCCATGCCGCTCCCGACGCTGCTCGCCGACCTGCTGACCGCCCACGGCCCGTCGGGCTACGAGACCGCGCCGGCGGCCGCCTGGCGGCGCCACGCCGAGGCGTTCGCGACGGTCGAGACCGACGTGATGGGCTCCTCGGTCGCGCGCGTGCCCGGCACGGCCGATGGGCTGAGCGTCGCCGTCGTCGGCCACGTCGACGAGATCGGGCTGATCGTCACGCACGTCGACGACAAGGGCTTCCTGTGGTTCACGGGCGTCGGCGGCTGGGACCCGCAGGTGCTCGTCGGCCAGCGCGTGGCCGTCGCCACGCGCGAGGGGACGATCGCGGGCGTCGTCGGGCGCAAGCCGATCCACCTGCTGCGCGAGGACGATCGCAAGAAGGTCCCCGAGCTGCGCGAGCTACACATCGACGTCGGCGCCAAGGACGGCGACGAGGCGCGCGCGCTGGTGCGCGTCGGCGACGTGGCGGTGATCGACGGCGAGCCCGTCGAGCTGCCCAACGGCCGCTTCGTCTCGCGCTCGATGGACAACCGCCTCGGCTGCTACGTCGCGCTGGAGGCGGCGCGGCTCGTCCACGAGGCCGGCGGCGCGCCGGGCGAGGTGCTGGCGATGGCCGTCGTGCAGGAGGAGATCACGTTCGCCGGCGCGCGCACGAGCGCCTTCCGCACCAGGCCCGACGTGGCGATCGTCGTCGACGTCACGCACGCGACCGACGTGCCCGGCGTCGAGGAGCGCGAGCTGGGCGCGCACGCGCTCGGCAGCGGCCCCGTGATCGACCGCGGCTCGACGCTGCACCCGAGGGTCTTCGAGCTGCTGCACGAGGCCGGCGAGGCCGAGGGCATCCCGTTCACGGTCGCCTCGTCGGCGCGCGCGACCGGCACCGACGCCGACGCTATCCACATCTCGCGCGAGGGCGTCGCGACCGCCGTCGTCAGCCTGCCGCTGCGCTACATGCACTCTCCGGTCGAGACCGTCGAGCTGGCCGACGTCGACGCCGCCGCGCGGCTGATCGCCGCCTTCTGCCGCCGGCTGGAGCCGGGGACCGACCTGACGCGCTTACGCGGCCCGAGCCGGCCGCGTGGACTAGGCCCGCGTGAGCCTCTTGTAGGTGATCCGGTGCGGGCGGTCGGCCTCCTCGCCGAGCCGCGCGTGCCGGTTCTCCTCGTAGGCCTCGAAGTTGCCCTCGAACCAGACGACCTGCGAGTCGCCCTCGAAGGCGAGCACGTGCGTGGCGATGCGGTCCAGGAACCAGCGGTCGTGGCTGATCACGACGGCGCAGCCGGCGAAGCTCAGCAGCGCCTCCTCGAGCGCGCGCAGCGTGTCGACGTCGAGGTCGTTGGTCGGCTCGTCGAGCAGCAGCAGGTTGCCGCCGGTGCGCAGCAGCTTGGCCAGGTGCAGGCGGTTGCGCTCGCCGCCGGACAGCTTGGCGACCTTCTTCTGCTGGTCGGAGCCGCGGAAGTTGAAGTCGGCGACGTACTTGCGCGAGTTGACCTCGCGCTCGCCGACCTTGATCTGGTCGTAGCCGCCGGAGATCTCCTCCCAGACGCTCTTCTCCGGGTCCAGGGCGTCGCGCGACTGGTCGACGTAGGCGAGCTGCACCGTCTCGCCGACGCGCAGCGTCCCGGCGTCGGGCCGCTCCTGGCCGGTGATCATCCGGAACAGCGTCGTCTTGCCGGCGCCGTTGGGGCCGATCACGCCGACGATGCCGCCCGGCGGCAGGCTGAAGCTGAGGTCCTCGATCAGCAGCCGGTCGCCGAAGCCCTTGCGCAGCCCCTGCGCCTCGACGACGACGTCGCCCAGCCGCGGGCCGGCGGGGATGTGGATCTGGACCTGGTCGAGCCTGACGTTGCGCTCCTGGGCGAGCAGCGCCTCGTAGTTGTTGATGCGCGCCTTCTGCTTGGTCTGGCGCCCGCGCGGGTTCTGGCGGATCCACTCCAGCTCGGCGGCGATCGTCCTCTGGCGGGCGACCTCGCCGCGCTCCTCCTGCTCGAGGCGCCTCTGCTTCTGCTCCAGCCACGAGGAGTAGTTGCCCTCGTAGGGGATGCCGCGGCCGCGGTCGAGCTCGAGGATCCAGCCGGCGACGTTGTCGAGGAAGTAGCGGTCGTGGGTGACGGCGACGACCGTGCCCGGGTAGTCGGCGAGGTGGCGCTCCAGCCAGGCGACCGACTCGGCGTCGAGGTGGTTGGTCGGCTCGTCGAGCAACAGCAGGTCGGGCCGCGAGAGCAGCAGCCGGCAGAGCGCGACCCGGCGGCGCTCGCCGCCGGACAGCGTGGTCACGTCGGCGTCGGCCGGCGGCAGGCGCAGGGCGTCCATCGCGTACTCGAGCTGCGAGTCGAGGTCCCAGGCGCCGGCGGCGTCGATCTCGCCCTGCAGGCGGGCGAACTCGTCGGCGGTCTCGTCGGAGTAGTTGGCCGCCAGCTCGTTGAAGCGGTCGAGCAGCGCCTTGGTCGCGGCGACGCCGTCCTGCACGTTGCCCTTGACGTCCTTGGCAGGGTCGAGCTGCGGCTCCTGCTCGAGCAGCCCGACGGTCGCGCCGGGGGCGAGCTGCGCGTCGCCGCGGTACTCCTCGTCGCGCCCGGCCATGATCCGCAGCAGCGTCGACTTGCCGGCGCCGTTGTAGCCGAGCACGCCGATCTTCGCGCCGGGCAGGAACGCGAGCGTGATCTCCTTGAGCACCTCCTTGTCGGGCGGATAGGCCTTCGTCAGGCGGTGCATCGTGAAGACGTACTGGGAGGACATGCGAGGGCCAAGGTACCGTTTGGAGGGCGATGCCCACGGTCCTCGACATCGAGCAGTCGCTCCTGCTCCTCGAGCTCGAGCCGCCGTTCGACAAGCGCGACGTCCAGCTCGCGCGCCGTCGCCAGGCGAAGATCTGGCATCCCGACATCGCGCCGCCGGGCAAGCAGTTCGAGCACGAGCGCCACCTCAAGGCGATCAACGAGGCGGCCGACCAGCTCGAGTCGCTGGCCGAGGGCTCGCGCAACGGCCGCGTCTCGCGCAACGCGGTCAAGGTCAGCGCCGCGGCGGCGCGCGCGCGACGGGCGGAGGAGGGCCGGCGCGCCTACGAGCAGGCCAAGCGCGCGGCGGCCGAGCGTGCCGACCGCGAGCGCAACGACCCGTTCGCCGGCCACGTTCCCGACCACTCGGTCGTCCACCGCTACGCCCGCTGCCTGTCCTACCCGGAGTGGGGCGTCGGCGAGGTCAACGGCATCTACTTCACCGGCGGCGGCGACGACGTCCAGCAGTGGGCGCGCGTCAAGTTCGCGCCCGGCATCCGCACGATCCCCGCCGGCTCGCTGCAGTTCGTCGACTTCTCCAAGCCCGACCCGGGCGCCGAGCGCGTCGAGCGCTTCATGGTCGCCGCCCAGCACGCGCTCGCCGAGGGCGACCACGGGCTCGCCGCCCAGCGCCTGATCTACGCCCGCGACGCCGACCCCAGGAACCCCGCCGTGCTGCGGCTGATGACGCTGGCGTTCTGGCAGTCGGGCGACCTCAACGCCGCCGGGCGCGCGGTGCGCGACTGGATCCGCGCCGAGGGCGAGCGCCCGGCGCCGCACCGCTTCGCGTCGCGCATCTACGAGGACATGGGCGCCTTCGACCTCGCCGCCGAGGCGGCGCAGCGGGCCGTCGACCGCGGCCGCGGCGACGCGTCGGCGTGGGAGCGCCTCGGCCGCCTGCGGCTGCGCATCGGCGACCGCGACGGCGCGATCCTCTCGCTGGAGGAGGCGCGCCGCCTGGGGCCGAGCGTCGAGGGCCTGCTCGACCTCGCGCTGGCCTACCACCTCGCCGGCGACGTCGGCGCCGAGGTGACGGCGGCGATGCAGGCGACCCAGCTCGACCCGGAGTCGGCGGCGGCGTGGTCGCGCTACGCCCACGCGCTGGCCCGCACCGACCGCACGACGGAGGCGACGCGCGCCGCCGAGCACGCGATCGCGCTCGGCGCCGACGACGACACCGCCGACCTGCTCGAGCGCCTGCGCTCGGCCGCGCAGCGGGTCCTGCCCGAGCGCGCCCGTCCTGCGGCCGCGGCGTAGGCGCCGGGCCGCCCGTTCCGCTCCCCTAGGCGCCCGGCGCGGCGGGAACGACGACCTGGGGACCGCCGTCGGCGGGCAGGTCGCCGGTGTCGAACGACGGCCCGTCGAGGCGCACGACCGCGTCGCCGTAGGCGTCGAGCAGCTCGTCGGCCGTCTCCAGGAAGCCGATCGCCGGGGTGCGGTAGTGCATCGGCACCGCCCAGCGCGGCGCGACCTGCTCGATCACGAGCCGCGCCGCCTGCGCGTCGAGCACCGGGCCGCCGCCGGCGGGCACGAACAGCAGGTCCACCGAGCCGAGCGCCGCGAGCTGCTCGTCGCGCAGCGCGGCCTGGCCGAGGTCGCCGAGGTGGGCGACCCGCAGCCCGCCGAAGTCGAGCGCGAACAGCGTGTTGGGCCCGCGCTCGGTGCCCGCGGCCCGGTCGTGCTCGGAGGCGATCGCGACGACCTCGCCGAACGGCGACCCCAGGCGCCCGGCGGTCGAGCGGATGATCGCGGGGTCGCCGCCGACCGCCTCGACCGCGTTGTGGTCGCGATGCTCGTGGGTCACGAGCAGCAGGTCGGCCTCGACGCCCTCGATCGCGGGGTAGTCCCAGCGGATGCCGTGCGAGCCGCTCAGCGCGCTCATGTCGCCGAACGGGTCGATGAACACGCGTTCCCCGTCGGCCTCGAGGAGGAACGCCGACTGCCCGTACCATCTTACGTTCACGTAAGGAAACGATATCGGTCAGCTGGGAGCCAGGGGACCGAGTCCCGCGGCTTGCGCGGCCACGGTCAGCCGGCGGTCGTAGGCGACGAAGGCGGTGAGGTCGTCGACGATGGCGAGCGCGCTGGCGAGGTGGATGGCGTCGAGGCTGCGCAGGGCCGTCCCGCCGACGTCGCACGCCTGGTCGATGACGGTTCCGAACGGGATCAGGTCGACGCCGGCCATCAGCGACCTGGCCCGGGGAACCGCGCCGCGATCCACGCGGCGTGAGGCGCGGACGACCTCGACCACGGCGAGCTCGCTGCTGACCACGGGCACCTCCGTGCGCTCCTCGAGCCACGCGGCCAGAGCGGCGCTCTCGAGCTCGTCGTGGACGAGCTTGAGCAGCGCGGACGAGTCGAGGTAGATCACGCGCGCTCGTCGCGCAGCTCGTTCAGAGCGCTGGCGGTGTCGGGAGCGCTGGCCGGAACGGGCCGCCGCGCGGGCAGCCGGAACCGGCCGGCGGCGGGGATCAGCTGCCCGGACGCGATCAGTCTTTCGCGCGTGCTCGCGCCCGGCTCGGGCGGGACGAGCAGCGCAACGAGCCGACCGCGCTCGGTGACCTCGACCGTCTCGCCTGCCTTGACCCGGCTGAGATAGCGCGTGGCGTGCTGGCGCAGCTCGCGGACGCCGATACGTTCCACCAAGGCAAAGTAGCACAAGAAGTGCTACAAAGGCGGCGCCTCGCCATGGGCTCGCTCCACGTTGGCGTGTAGCGTCCGGGCGGCATGGCGGGCCCGCACGTCGGCGACCTCGCGCCCGACTTCGCCCTCGAGGGGACGGAGGGGCCGTTCCGCCTCTCCGACCATCGCGGCGAGCGCGTCGTGCTGCTCTTCTACCCCGGCGACGACACGCCCGGCTGCACGCGCCAGTTCTGCTCCTACCGCGACCGCGCCGACGAGCTCGCGCGGCTCGGCGCGACGATCGTCGGCATCTCCGGCAAGGGCCTGGACTCCAAGCGCGCGTGGATCGCCAAGCACGGCCTGCGGGGCGTGCCGCTGCTGGCCGACGTCGATCGCGAGGTCGCCGCGCTCTACGGCGTGCGCCACCGCCTGCTCGGGACCAAGCGCTCGGTGTTCGTGATCGACGAGCAGGGCGTGATCCGCCACCGCGACGTCAAGCCCGTCGGGATGACGTTCGAGGACGTCGACGCGCTGCGTGCGGCGCTGGCGTTCTGACGCGGACGCGCGGCCCCTGCTCGCCGCCGCGGCGGTGCAGCGACGCGGCGAGCGCCAGCAGCCCGACCACGAGCAGGGCGCGGCCGGCGAGCCCGTCGAGCGTCCTCCAGGCGCTCGCCGCCGCCATGCCGAGCGCGACGAAGCCGAGCGCCCACAGCGCCGAGCCGATCGCCGTGAGCGCGGCGAACGGCGCCAGCGGCAGGCGCCGCGCGCCCGCCGGCAGCGCGACGAACGTCCGCGCCAGCGGCAGCAGGCGGGCGAGGAGCACGGCTCCCGTCCCGTAGCGGTCCAGGAGGGCGCCCCAGCGCTCGATCGCGCCGCGCGCGAGCGGCACGCGCTCGAGGGCGTGGCGGGCCCCGAGCGCGTAGGCGAGCAGCGAGCCGACGAGGTTGCCCGCGGTCGCGCCCGCGACCGCGAGCGGGAGGCTCATCCAGCCCTGGTGCACGGCGACGCCCGCGAACAGCAGCGTCGCCTCGCTCGGCACCGGGATGCACGCGCTCTCGGGGACCATCAGCAGGAACACCCCGAGGACGCCGAGCTGCGTGACGACCGAGGTCATGTCGCCTCCTCTCTGTAGGCTCGTGCCGGTAATGGTGGTTAATAGCTAAGCTGACTTAACTGTACCCGCGGATGCCGCCTCCCAAGCGCAGCCGCCACGGTGAGGCGCTCGACGCGCTGATTGCCGTCGCGCCGCTCGTCAGCCGCTGGATCGAGCGCCTGCTCGCCAACGCGACGCCGCCGCTGACGCTCGTGCAGCTCTCGGCGCTGCGGGCGATCGGCGGCGGGGTCGAGTCGAGCGCGACGCTCGCCCGCGCGGCCGGGGTCTCGGCGCCGGCCGTCTCCCAGCTCGTCGCGGGCCTGGTCGAGCGCGGCCTGGTCGAGCGCGCCGCGTCGGCGGGCGATCGCCGGCGCCTGGCGCTGCGCCTCTCGCGCGCGGGAGCGCGAGCGCTCGCCGGCGCCGACGCGATGCTGCGGACGAGGCTCGCCGGCGTGATCGGCGAGCTGCCGCCGCCCGAGG
>DASZVK010000344.1:0-4417 GCA_035547175.1 Solirubrobacteraceae bacterium | reverse complement strand
GCAGCTCGCCGGCGATGAGTTGGGCCAGGCCGGTGGTCACCGGGGCCTCGACGCCCGACGCCTCGAGCGCCCGCGCCAGCAGCGGCACGGACTCCAGCGCCTCGACCGCCTGGCCGATGCGCGGCCCGATCTCGGCCGCCGGGACGCCGTCGGCCAGCAGCTCGCCGGCGCGGCGGTTGCGGCTCAGCGGCGCGAGCGCGGTGCCGACGAGGTCGCCGGTGCCGGCCAGGCCGATCATCGACTCCGGCCGCGCGCCGCGCCGCTCGGCGTAGCGCCAGACCTCGGCGAAGATGTGCCCGGCCGCGGCACCCGCCGCGTTGAGGCCCTGGCGCTCGGTCGCGCCGGCCGCCAGCGCGGCGGCGTTCTTGGCCGCGCCCGCCAGCTCGACGCCGACGGGGTCGTTGGAGAGCTCGCAGACGATCCCGCCGCGCAGGAACATCTGCTGGAGCGTCGTCGCCGTCTCCTGCGACGCCGATGCCGCGACGAGCCCGGCGCCGTGGCGCACCATCTCGTCGGCGTGCGCCGGGCCGCCGACGACGGCGACCCGCTCGGGGCCGAAGCGGTCGGCGAGCAGCAGCGCCGGCGCGCGCCCGTCGGGCGGCACCAGCCCCTTGGCCAGCGACACGACCGCCGCGCGCTCGCCCAGCCCGAGGCCCGTGAGGGCGTCGATCACCTCGGCGAGCCCGTGCGACGGCACCGCCAGCAGGACGAGGTCGGCGCGCGCCAGGCCGGCCTCGACCGGCTCGACGCGCAGCTCGCGGGGGAGCTCGACGCCCGGCAGGTAGCGATCGTTGCGGCGCTCGGCGTCGAGCCTGCGCGCCTGCTCGGGCGTGCGCGCCTGGAGCGTCGTGCGAGCGCCGCCGCGCGCCAGGACGACCGCCACCGCGGTGCCGAACGAGCCCGCGCCGACGACGACCGCGCGCCGGGCACGTGCGGGGGCGAGGCGCGCGATCTGACGGTCGGCCATGCCGGCGGAAGGCTACGGCCCCTGGACGTACGTCAAGCGAATGACTTTCGGACTGGGAAATTCGAGCGATAACGCTCATCATGGACCCGAAGATGCGCTGGGTCGGGGCCGGACACACGTCGAGGCCCTCGTCGCGCTCGTGATCGCATGAACGACGCCGCCTCCTCGTGGTCCACGTATCGCCTCGCGGAGTTCGTCGCGGCGGTGTCGACCGCCGCCGACGTCGACGGCGCGCTCGACGCGGCCGTCGACCACGTCGCCGAGGCGCTGGAGGCAGGCGCGGTCGCCGTCGTTCGCGGGGGCGCGATCGCGCGATCGGTCGGCTGGCCGGCCGACGAGCTGCCGGCGGTGTCGGCTCCGCTCGGCGACGGGGGCGACGCGGCGCTGCTCGTGGCCCGCGCCGACCCGCTGGCGCCCGCGGAGGCGAGCCTCCTGCAGGCGATGGCGCGCACGCTCGGGCTCGCGCTCGTCAACCACGCGATGGTCGCCGAGCTGCGCGTGCGCCAGCAGCTCCTCGAGGGGCTGTCGGGGATCCAGCGCTCGATCGCCCGCCGCGCTCCGCTCGACGAGGTGCTGCAGGCGATCGTCGGCCTCGCCCACGCGCAGTTCCGCGACGAGCAGGCGGCGCTGCTGCTGCGCGACCTCGACGACCCGGAGACGCTCGTGACGGTCGCCAGCCACGGCTATCCGCCGGAGCTGCTCGACCGGCTCGTGCGTCGGCGGATCGGCGTCGGCGTCGGCGGCGCGGCGGTCGCCGAGGGCCGTCTGATCGCCGTCGACGACTACGCCTCGAGCCCGTATGCGGTCGCGGACTGGGTCGACGCCGACCTGCGTCGCGCGATGGCGGCGCCGGTGTTCGAGGGCGGCGAGGCGATCGGCTCGCTGATCGTGACGGCGTTCGGCCCGAGCCGCGGCTACTCGACGACCGAGCAGGCGGTGCTGAGCACGATCGCCGAGCACGCCGGCCTGGCGCTCGCCGATGCGAAGACCGCGCAGGAGATGGTCCACCAGGCGCTGCACGACTCGCTGACCGGCCTGCCCAACCGCGTGCTGTTCGGCGATCGGCTCGGTCACGCGCTCGAGCGCGCCGAGCGCGGCACCGGCGCGGTCGCGGTCCTGTTCGTCGACCTCGATCGCTTCAAGACCGTCAACGACAGCCTCGGCCACGCCGCTGGCGACGAGCTGCTGCGCCAGGTGGCCGGCCGCATCGGCGGCTGCCTGCGCGCGGCCGACACGGCGGGCCGGCTGGGCGGCGACGAGTTCGCGATCCTGCTCGAGGACGTGACCGCGCCCGACGAGGCCGGCGAGGTCGCCCAGCGCGTGATCGAGGCGGTCGCGGCGCCGATCGCGCTCGAGGGCCGGGAGGTGTTCGTCGGCGCGTCGGTGGGCATCGCGACCGGCCGGCGCGGCGACGAGCTGCTGCGCCATGCGGACGTCGCGATGTACCGGGCCAAGACGGCCGGAAGGGGCCGCTACGCCCACTACCACGAGAGCATGGACGCCGAGGCGCTCGATCGCCTCGACCTCGAGGCCTCGCTGCGCCGCGCGCTCGACCGCAACGAGCTCGGGGTCCACTACCAGCCGATCTTCGCCCTCGGCTCGGGCGAGCTGCACGGCGTCGAGGCGCTCGTGCGCTGGCGCGATCCGCAGCGCGGCATGGTCGCGCCGCTCGCCTTCGTCCCGCTCGCCGAGGAGACCGGGCTGATCGCCGAGATCGGCCGCCGCGTGCTGCGGGCCGCGTGCATGCAGGCGTCGGCGTGGCTCCGGGCCGGCGCCCGCCGGGACCTGAGGCTGGCGGTCAACCTGTCGGGCCGGCAGCTCGAGGACCCCGGATTCGCGGAGACGGTCCGCGAGGCGCTCGCCGAGTCGGGGATCGCGCCCGCGGCGCTCCTGCTGGAGATCACCGAGACGGTGCTGATGGCGGACACCGAGGCGATGCTCGAGCGGCTGGCGGCGGTACGCGAGCTGGGCGTGCGCCTGGCGGTCGACGACTTCGGGACCGGGTACTCGTCGCTGCGCTGCCTCAACCGCTTCCCGGTCGACGTGCTGAAGATGGCCCAGCCGTTCGTCGATCGCATCGACGAGGACGTCGAGCACCGCGCGCTGGCGCGCTCGATCGTCGACCTCGGCTCCAACCTCGGCCTGCAGGTGATCGCCGAGGGCATCGAGCGCCCCGAGCAGCTCGCCGAGCTGCGGCGCCTGGGCTGCGAGCTCGGCCAGGGCTTCCACTTCGCCGTACCGGGGCCCGCAGCCGAGGTCGAGCCGCTGGTCCTGCGCGGGCGCGTGCCCGCGTCGGGGTAGCCGGCCGCGGCGGACGGCCGTGGTCTACAGCCGGCCGGCGAGCGCCTCGGCGGCAGCCTCGACCGCGGCCGCCGTCGGCGCCTCGAGGACGTGCTGGAGGTCGAGGATGCGCTGGTCGAAGAGGTCGATGCGGTTGGCGCCGACGATCGCGTGCGCGGGGACGCCGGCCTGCCGCGCGCGCGTGGCGAGCTCGCCGAGCGCCGTGCGCAGGTCCTCGCGGCGCAGCGTGCCCTGCCCGAGCACGACCGCTCGCGACGCGCGCATCCGCTCGTCGAAGCGGACCTCGTCGAGCGCCGCGGCGAGCTCGGCGCCGGAGCCGACGGCCTCCAGCGGGCAGAGGTCGGCCTCCCAGCCGGCGCGCGCGAGCCCGCGCGCGATCGCGCCCGCGACCTCGGAGGCGCGCATGGCCGTAGGCTTGTCGAAGCTCAGCGGGGCGACGAGCACTGGTGGCACCACGCGAGTACACCACGGTCGAGGCGGCGGGGATCGAAGTCCCCGTGTCCTCGCCCGCGAAGGTCTACTTCCCGAAGCCCGGGTTCACGAAGATGGACCTGATCGAGTACTACCTGCGCTGCGCCGACGCGGTGCTCGTCGGCGTGCGCGAGCGGCCGACCGTGCTCAAGCGCTGGCGCGACGGCGTCGAGGGCGAGGTCTTCTTCCAGAAGCGCGTCCCGCGGGGCGCGCCGGAGTGGCTGCAGACGGCGACGGTCACGTTCCCGTCGGGCCGCTCGGCGACCGAGCTGTGCCCGGTCGACGCCGCGCACCTCGTCTGGGCCGCCAACCTCGGCAACATCGACTTCAACCCGTGGCCGTCGCGGCGCGCCGACGTCGAGCGGCCCGACGAGCTGCGCATCGACCTCGACCCGCAGCCGGGCGTGCCCTGGAGCGAGGTGCGCGCGGTGGCGATGACGGTCAAGGACGTCCTCGCCGAGCACGGCTGCGTCGGCTGGCCGAAGACGTCGGGCTCGCGCGGGATCCACGTCTACGTGCGGATCCATCCCGAGTGGGGCTTCCAGGAGGTGCGCCGCGCGGCGCTGGCGCGGGCGCGCGAGGTCGAGCGCCGCATGCCCGGCCGCGCGACGTCGAAGTGGTGGAAGGAGGAGCGCGTCGGCGTCTTCCTCGACTACAACCAGAACGCGCGCGACCGCA
>DASZVK010000343.1:0-2664 GCA_035547175.1 Solirubrobacteraceae bacterium | reverse complement strand
GAGAACCCGGACGAGTTCGTCTTCGTCTCGACCTGGCGAGATCGGGAGGCGTTGATCGGCCTGCGCGGCGTCGACTACACGGACCCCGGCGTGGCGGACGACGAGCGCTCCGTGATCGCGCATGCCGACGTCGCGCACTTCGAGATGTGGGACCTGCAGGACGACGACCGAGTGAGCCCATGAGCACCGAAGCTGGAGCGCTGAACGCAGCGCGGACCGCGCGCATCGCCTCGATCGAGACCATCCCCATCGCCCTTCCGGCGCGCCGCGAGCTGCTGTGGCGAGGCCTCGGGGTCGGACTGGGCCGGTGGGTCGTCGTGCGCGTCCGCACCGACGACGGGACGATCGGGTTGGGCGAGGCCACTCCCCTGCCCGACTGGGGCGGTGACGGCGCGAGGCACGCCGGCGAGACGCCCGTCACCGTCTGCCACGTCATCGACGAGCTCCTCGCGCCGAAGGTCGTGGGGACCAGCCCCTTCGACATCGAAGCGGTGCTCAGGCTCATGGACGAGACGGTCCGCGGCAACGTGTATGCCAAGGCCGCCGTCGAGATGGCGCTGTTCGACATCCAGGGCAAGCTGACGGGCCTGCCCCTCCACCGACTCCTCGGAGGCGCCTATCGCCCGTCGGTCCGCATCGCCCACATGATCGGCATCATGTCCGAGGGCGAGGCCCTGGGCGAGGCGGAGGGCGCGCTGGCCGACGGATGCCGGGCGTTCCAGGTCAAGGGGACGGGCGAGCCGGATCGCGACGTATCGCTGGTCGCCGCCCTGCGCGAGATGACCGGTCCGGACGTCTGGATCCGCCTCGACGCCAACCAGGGCTACCGCGGGCAGGGCAGGCACCATGCCATCCGCGCCGTGGCGCGGCTCGCCGAGGCCGGCGCCGACATGGTCGAGCAGCCCACCGAGGGGATGCGTGCCATGGCCGAGGTGCGCGAGGCAGCGAGCATCCCGATCATCGCCGACGAGACCTGCTGGAGCCCGGCCGATGCGCTCGAGGTCGCGACGAGCCGGGCCGCCGATGCGCTGTCGGTGTACGTCGCCAAGGCGGGTGGCATCTCGCGCGCCGCGACGGTCGCGCGGATCGCCGAGCTCTACGGGCTCCCCTGCGACGTCAACGGGTCCATCGAGTCGGCCATCGGAACCGCCGCCAGCCTGCACCTCGCCCTCGCCAAGCCGGCGATCTCGTTGCCGGCCGTGATCCCCGTGCCCGCCCCTGCCGGCGCCGAGCCCACGACCGTCGCCGGCCGCTACTACGCGGACGATCTCGCCGCGAGTCCGTTCCCGTATCGAGACGGGCACCTGTTCGCGCCCGAGGCACCGGGCCTCGGCGTCGAGATCGACGAGGAGAAGCTCGCCGCCTACACGGTCGAGCTTCGCCGCTGAGCCGGCCGGCGCCGCGCCGTCCAGCTAGTGGCTGACGGCGGCGGCCGCGAGCTCCGAGACGAGCGCGTCCTCGTAGAAGCGCTCGAGGCGGAACGGCGCGATCAGCTCCGGCGTCTTGCCGGTGGCGACGAGCTCGGCGAGCGTCTTGCCGACGATCGGCGCGGCTTTGAAGCCGTAGGTCCCCCAGCCGGCGCTGACGTGGAAGTTCTCCACCTCGGTGACGCCGAGGATCGGGCTGTAGTCCGGGGACAGGTCGCACAGGCCGGCCCACGAGCGCATGATGCGCGCGTGCTCGAGCTGGGGGAACAGCTCCAGCATGTGGCGCGAGAGGTCCTGCAGGAAGCTCAGCGTGCCCTTGGTCCGGTAGGTCGTCCACGGCTCGATCTCGGAGCCCATCACGAACTCGCCGCGGTCGGACTGCGAGATGTAGACGTGCATCTGCGAGGAGACGACGACGACGTCCAGCAGCGGCTTGACCGGCTCGGTGACGCACGCCTGCAGGATGTGGGTCGTGATCGGCAGGGCGACGCCGGCCATGTCGCACAGCAGCGTCGACCAGCCCGCCGTGCAGTTGAGCACGACGCCCGCGTCGACGGTGCCGCGGTTGGTCTCGACGGTCGTGACGCGGTCGCCGTCGCGGACCATGCCCGTGACCTCGGTGTAGGGGTGGATCTCGGCACCGCCCTCCGAGGCGCTGCGCGCGAACCCCCAGACGACGGCGTCGTGGCGGATGATCCCTCCCGGCGGGTGATACAGCGCGCCCATGATCGGATAGGGCGCGTCGGGACCGACGTACATGCTCGGGGCGAGGCGCTGGACCTCGTCGGCGTCGATCAGGCGCGAGTCGATCCCGTTGAGCCGGTTGACCTCGGCGCGGTTGGCCATGACGAACATCGCGCGGTCCGAGTGGGCGAGCGACAGGTGCCCGTGCTGGCTGAAGAGCAGGTTGAAGCCGAGCTCCGCGGCGAGGCCCTCGTAGAGCTTGACCGACCGGTCGTAGAAGCGGGCGCCCTCCGGGGTCTTGTAGTTGGAGCGCAGGATCGTCGTGTTGCGCCCGGCCGCGCCCGAGCCGATGTAGCTCTTCTCGAGGATCGCGACGTCGGTGATGCCGTGCTCGCGCAGGTAGTGGGCCGTGGCCAGGCCGTGCGAGCCGCCGCCGACGATCACGACGTCGTAGGAGCCCTTGAGCTCCGGGCGCGCGGGAATCGCGCGCCGCTTGCGGAACAGGTCAAGCATCGGGCCCTCCGATGGCGTCCACGCCCACCGGGCGGCCGCC
>DASZVK010000342.1:0-26812 GCA_035547175.1 Solirubrobacteraceae bacterium | reverse complement strand
GCCGCGCGCGAGAGGTGGTAGGTCATCGAGTCCCAGTTGCTGGGCGCGACCCGCATCAGCAGGTAGAGGTTCACGAGCAGCGCCAGCGCGGCGAGCACGACGGCCGCCAGCCCGACGCCGCGCAGCTCCCACGGCCGGGCCGGGAGCCCGATCCGCCCGGTCCACGCGGCGTGCGGCCGACCGGCGCGCAGCCATGCGGCGGCGACGGCCGCGGCGACGACGAGCAGCGCCAGCAGGATCCCCGGGCGCGTGAGCCCGTGGAAGAGCGAGACGAGCGTCGAGCACAGGACGACGTCGCCGGCGCCGAGCACGAGCGCGGCGAGCGCGAACCAGGCCCGGCCGCGGATCCGCAACAGCGCCGCGCCGCCGATCGCCGCGACCGCGACGAGCGCCACTCCGAGCGCCGTGGCGATGACGGCGAGCATCAACGGGATCCTAAAGACCAGACGATGCGGGCTATTTGAGCGTTACGCTGGGCCGCCATGATGGAGGAGGAGCTGCGGCGGCTGGCCGCCGACCGCCCCCTGCATACCCGCGAGCTCCAGGCGCCGAACGACTTCTACGGCATCGCGGCGATGCTCAAGCGCCATGCCGGGGTATCGCCGCGCGCGGCGCTCAAGGCGGCCGTCGAGCACGGCATCAGCGTCAGCTCCTACGTATGGGAGCTCGACGTCGAGGGCCCGTTGCCGACGTTCCTGGGCGCGGGCCCGCAGCGCGTGCAGGCCTACCTCGAGGCCGCCGAGCCGGGGCGCGCGGCCGAGGCGATCGGGCCGCTCGTCCTCTACGCGCCGGCGCCGCGGCCGGTGGAGCGGCCGGCCCGGCGGCTGCTCGCGATTCCCGCGCACTCGACGCACCACGTGACCGTCGACTACGACGCCGAGGCCTTCGCGGCCTGGCTGGGAGAGCTGCGCGGCGACTTCGACGAGGTCGTCGTCTGCCTGTACTGGCGCGACGTCCAGCGCGGTGCGCAGGAGGCCTACCGGCGCGCGGGCCTGCGCTGCGCGACGGCGGGTCACATCTACGACCCGCTGTTCATGACGCGGATGCGGGCCCTGCTCGAGTCGGCGGCGGTCGTCGCGACCAACCGCTTCGGCAGCCACGTCGCCTACGCCGTCGCGCTCGACCGTCCGGTCTGGTACCGCGCCCAGCCGGTCGAGCGCACGGCGCTGGAGGCGCTGCCGGAGAGCAAGGCAGCGCCGGAGTGGCTGGCGACCGCCGAGCAGATCGCGGCGCGCTTCGCGCGACCGGTCGACGCCGTCACCGACGAGCAGCGTGAGGCGCTCGACCCGTTCGCCGGCTTCGAGCGCCACCGCTCCCCCGAGGAGCTGCGCCGCCTGCTCGCCGACGCCGCGCAGCGCTACCGACGCCACTGGCGGCCACTGCGCCGCGCCGAGCACGCGGCGCGCCGCAGCGTGCGCGAGGCGCTCGTCGCGACGCGGGCGGCGCTGGGGCGATGACGGTCGGCGCGCTCGTCCAGGCGCGCATGTCGAGCGCGCGGCTGCCGGGCAAGGTGCTGACGCCGCTGCACGGGCGACCGCTGCTGGGCTGGCTGCTCGAGCGCCTGCAGCATGCGCAGGCGCTCGACCTCATCGCCGTCACCACCTCGCGCGAGGCCGAGGACGACGCGATCGAGGCGTTCTGCGCCACGGCCGGCGTCGCCGTGCATCGCGGGTCGCTCGACGACGTCGCCACGCGCATGCTCGAGGCCGCCCGCGCGCTGGGCCTCGACGCGATCGTGCGGGTCTCCGGCGACAGCCCGCTGCTCGACCAGCGGCTCGTTGACGAGGCCGTGGCGCTGTTCGCCGCCGCCGGCGTCGACCTCGTGAGCAACGCGCGGCCGCGGACGTTCCCCCGGGGGCAGTCGATCGAGGTCCTCTCCGTCGCGGCGCTCGAGCGGATGCTGGCCGCGGGCCCGTCGGCGGCCGAGCGCGAGCACGTGACCGGGCCGCTCTACGAGCCGCCCTTCCGCTTCGCCGGCTTTGCCGCCGACCCGGACGGGCGGGACATGACCGACGTCCACCTCGCCGTCGACACGGCCGCCGACCTGGCGCGCGCCGAGCGCGTCCTGGCCGCCCTCGACCGTCCGCACTGGGAGGTCGGCTGGCGCGAGCTGGCGGCGCTGGCGTGGGGCTGCTGACCGCGCTCGCCGTACCATGCGTGCGGTGAGGATCACGCAGACGATCCCGTTCGGGAAGCCGATGATCGGCGACGAGGAGCGCGAGGCGGTCGCCGAGGTCCTGGCGGGCACGACGCTCACCCACGGGCCCAGGGTCAAGGAGTTCGAGGCCGCCTTCGCCGAGTTCACCGGCGCTCCGCACGCGATCGGCACCGCGAACTGCATGGCCGCGCTGCACCTCTGCTACCTCGCTCTCGGCGTCGGGCCGGGCGACGAGGTGATCGTCCCCGCGCAGACGCACGTCGCCACCGCCCATGCCGTTCAGCTGTGCGGCGCGGCCCCGGTCTTCTGCGACTGCGACCCGCGCACCGGCAACATGGACGCGCGGCGGATCGCCGCGCTGATCGGCGAGCGCACGAGGGCGATCGGGCTCGTCCACTACCTCGGCCTGCCGGTCGAGATGGCGCCCGTGATGGAGCTTGCGCGCGAGCACGGCCTCGCCGTCGTCGAGGACTGCGCCGTCGCGCTCGGAGCGCGCGTCGACGGCACGCACGTCGGCCTGATCGGCGACGTCGGCTGCTTCTCCTTCTATCCGGTCAAGCACATCACCACGGGCGAGGGCGGCATGGTGATCACGACGCGCGACGACCTGGCCGAGCGCGTCTCGCGCCAGCGCGCCTTCGGGATCGACAAGAACGTGCTCGCCGACCGCCGCCACACGGGCGCCTACGACGTGATCGACGTCGGCCTCAACTACCGCCTCGGCGAGATCGGCGCCGCGATCGGCGTCGTGCAGATGGGCCGCCTGCCGGGCTTCCTCGAGCACCGCCGCGCGACCTATCGCCTGCTCGCCGCGGGCCTGTCCGAGGTCGCGGGCCTGACGGTGCTGGAGTCCGACGACCAGGGCGGGCTGCAGGCCAGCCACTACTGCCTCGTCGCCGTGCTCGACGAGCGGATCGCCGCCGCGCGCGAGCGGGTCATCGACGAGCTCAAGGCGCGCGGCGTTGGCACCAGCGTCTACTACCCGCGCGCGCTGCCGGACACCGACTTCTACGCCCACGCCTACGGCCACGAGCACGGCTCGTGCCCGAACGCGACGCGGATCAGCGAGCACTCGATCGCGTTCCCCGTCGCGCCGCACGTCAGCGAGGACGACGTGCGCCAGATCGTCGAAACCGTCAAGGAGGTCCTGGCCGATGTCGAGTCCTGAGGAGCGCCGCCTCGACGGCCGGCGCATCGCCCTGATCGGCGGCGCCGGCTTCATCGGCCACAACATGGCGCTGCGCATGCGCGAGCTCGGGGCCCACGTCGAGGTCATCGACGGCCTCGAGGTCAACAACATCGTCCACTACTCGGCGCTGTCGCCCGACGAGCCCTATCGCGCGCTCTACCTGAAGATCCTCTACGAGCGCCTCGACCTGCTGCACGCCGCCGGCGTGCCGCTGCGGCGCCTGGACGCGCGCGACTACCACGGCCTGTCGATCGCGCTCGGCGAGATCCAGCCGGACACCGTCGTCCAGCTGGCGGCGGTCGCGCACGCCAACCGCTCCAACAAGGATCCGTTCAGCACGTTCGACCACTCGATGCGCACGCTGGAGAACGCGCTCGACTGGTCCCGCAACCAGGGCCTCGAGCGCTTCGTCTTCTTCAGCTCGTCGATGGTCTACGGCAACTTCGTCACGCCCGAGGCCGACGAGGACCACCCGCTCGATCCGATCGGCATCTACGGCGCGCTGAAGCTGGCCGGCGAGCGGCTCGTGATCGCCTACAACCAGGTCTTCGGGCTGCCGTACACGATCGTGCGCCCGTCGGCGCTCTACGGCCCGCGCTGCGTCAGCCGCCGCGTCGGCCAGGCGTTCATCGAGAGCGCGCTCGTCGGCTCGAAGCTGCGCGTCGACGGCGAGGGCGAGGAGCGCGTCGACTTCACCTACATCGACGACGTCGTCGACGGCGTGATCGCCGCGATCGTCCACGAGGGCGGCCGCGACGAGGTCTTCAACATGACCGCGGGCAAGGGCCGCTCGCTGCGCGAGCTGGTGACGCTCGTGCAAGAGCACTTCCCCGAGATCGAGGTCGAGTACGTCGAGCGCGACGCGCTGCGGCCGTTCCGCGGCACGCTGGCGATGGGCAAGGCCGAGCGGGTGCTCGGGTTCAAGCCGAGCGTCGAGCTCGAGGACGGCCTGACGCGCTACGTCGAGTGGTACCGCGAGCTGACGCGCGAGGGCCTGCCGGTCAGCGCCGTCGGCTGAGTCTTGATGCAAGTGCGGGCGCCTGATAGGTCGGCGCCCGTAAATAGAAGAGATGTCCAGTATTGGTTGGGCCGCGTGATGAAGTCACGAGGTGGTCACTGGACACTAGGAGAGAGGCATGCAGACCACGCCCAACCTCGGCCTCGAGCAGCCCGACCCCGCAACGGACTCGGTCGACGCATCGATCAACGCGATCGGCTACAACGCCGGCATCCTCGACGACGTCGTGGTCGCGTTTGGCGTTGCCGTCGGCGATCTCGTATTCAGCGCCCGCCGCTCCAAGTCGCTGTATCTCCTGGCTGACGGGTCGGCAGTGTCGCGGACGACGTACAGCGACCTGTTCGAGGCGATCGTTCCCGATCTCGGTGCGGTGACGGTCACGATCGCCTCCCCGGGGGTGGTCACGCTGAGCGACCACGGACTTCACGACGGCGAGAAGGTGTTCCTGACGACTACCGGGGCCTTGCCCACCGGCCTGAGCGCGAACACGATCTACTACGTCGTCGCCGCTACGACCGACACGTTCGAGCTCTCGGCAACGCGCGGCGGCGACGCGATCGACACCACCGGGTCACAGACCGGCACACATCACGTCTTCTTTTGTCCCTACGGGCTCGGCGACGGATCAACGACGTTCGACCTTCCGAACCTGATCGGCCGCACTCCCATGGGCACCGATCCGACGGACTCTTCGACAGCCCCAGGGCACACGGCGCACTACGCCGGCGACGTGATCGGCGAGGAGGCGCACACCCTCCTCGCCGCCGAGTCGGGTGTCAACGGCAATGGCAGCACCGGCGACGATAGCCCGGACCACACGCACGATGTGTACCTCGGTGATACGGGCTCCTTCTCCAGCATCGGCGGATCCGTCATAAACAGAACCGGCTCGACCCCTGTTCCGACGTCGGGCGCCTTGTCCCGCCACACACACGATCTAACCGCCCGCGACGCGGACTCAGCCCACAACAACCTCCAGCCGTCCACTTTTGGCTACTGGTTCATCTACGCCGGGGCCTAGCGCTCGCCGTCCGCTGACGTACGTCTGCGTATTCGCTGGGCAGGATCCTGTGCATCCGGGCTAGGAATGGATTACGCCCGCCGCCGGCCACAGCGCCGCGCGAACGTCCGCCGGCCATGTCGCCGGGTCGAGGCCGTGCGCGTCGAGCAGCGCGAGCGTGACGCGCTCCAGGCCGAAGCCCAGGCAGGCGGTGTGCGCGGCGCCGCCGTCGGCCATCGCGATCTCGTAGGCGCCGGTGAAGTGGTCGCGGTGGTAGTTGAACGACGCGATCGCGGTCGGCTGCCCGGCGACCGGCGCGAGGATCTCGAACTTGAGCTGCTGCGCGCGCTGGCTGCGCGCGAGCACCTGCCCGGTGCGGCCGAAGAACGGGTCGGAGGCGACGTCGGGGCGGGCGTCGAGGCCGACGCCGCGGAGCAACTCGACGGCGCGGTCGCGCCAGGCGTCGCGCCAGGCGGCGACGGCCTCGGGCTCGCCGAGGCGGACCAGCTCGCGCATGTGGAACGTCTGCATGCGCGCCGGGTCATCCGACGGCTCGTGGCGGAACACGTGCGCGCCGCCGATGTCGACGACGACGCCGCCGGGCGCGAGCGGGCCGCGGGCGGCGATCGCGGGGTAGACCGGGTAGCACCCGGCCGGCGACAGCACGAGGTCGGTCAGCGACTGATGGCCGCTCCAGTCCTCGTGGCGCTCGGCCAGCCGCAGCTGCTCGAGCGCCGCGCGCTCGTCGCCCTCGAAGGAGAAGATCGTCCCGGCCAGGTGCGGGAACGACTTGAGGTAGCCGATCGTCTCGAGGTCGCGCCGCGGCATCACCGGCGGGAAGCGCAGGCGCTCGGCGCCGTCGGCCGCCGCCGAGCGGGTCACGAGCGCGTCGAACGCCTCGCGCACGTCCTCGAACGTGGCGCCGCGCCCGAACACGCCCGGCACGCCGCTGGGGAGCAGCAGGCCGGCCGCGACGAGCGCCTGCAGGAACGCCGCCTGCTCGGGCGTCGCCTCGCGCGCCTCAGCCACGTGCCCCGTCCGTCGCCAGCCGGGCGGCCCGTACCGCGACGGCGCCGTCGGAGCGCGTCGCCTGCTCGATCGCCAGGCAGACCTCGATCGTGGCGAACACCTCCTCCTCGGTGACGGGCGCCGGCCCGCCGTTGCGGATCGCCTCGACGAAGCCGGGGATCAGCACGCTCTTGGGCATCCCCGGGTAGGGCGCGTCGACGCGCTCGGGCCGCGGGTCGCCGTCGCGGCCGTGGTAGACGACGGCGTGGTCGAGGCCGTTGACGAACGTCGCCTCGGTGCCGAACACGCGCAGGTCGTGGTAGTGGGGCGTCACGCTGGCGACGTTCGCGGTCACCTTGGCGAGCGCGCCGCTCTCCAGCGTCAGGATCGCCACGACCATGTCGTCGAAGCGGAAGCGCGTGCCCTCGGTCGCCAGCTTGGCGCCGTACGCCTTGACCTCGGTCACGCGGTCGCCGGTCAGCCACAGCAGCAGGTCGACCATGTGCACGCCCGCGCCGTGGACGACCGAGTAATACGGCATCTCCGTACGCCAGCCGTCGGTGATCTTCCACAGGCGGCCGTAGTCGTAGTCGGCCTCGACGTAGAAGACGCGCCCCATGCGCCCGTCGCGGATGCGCTCGTGCAGCTCGGCGAAGCGCGGCGAGCCGCGCAGCGGCAGGTTCGACGACAGCCGCAGCTGCGGGCGCTCGCGCAGCGCAGCGAGGATGTCGTCGGCCTCGGCGCGCGTCAGGCAGACGGGCTTCTCGACGAAGACGTGCTTGCCCGCCTGCAGCGCGCGCACGACCTGCTCGTGGTGGTACTGCTCCCAGGAGGCGATCGAGACGACGTCGATCGCCGGGTCGTCGAGCACCTCGGCGGCGTCGGCGACGAGCCGCGGGCCCGGGTGGCGCTCGCCCACCTCGGCGAGGCGGCCGGCGTCGAAGTCGCACAGCACGGCGACCTCGCAGCCGGCCCGCTCGTAGCCCTCGATGTGCTGCTCGCCGACCCCGAGGCCTATGACGCCAGCCCGCAACGCGTCCGTCATCCGGGGCCACGATAACGGCGCGACCCGGCAGTATCGTGCGGGCGGATGCCGGGCCGGAAGCTGATCGTGGTCACGACCGATCTGTTCGTGCGCAGCTTCGTGCGTACGGGCGCGCTGTCGGCGATCGACGACGACGGGTGCTTCTGGGCGGTCCGCGCCGGGATCGTCCACGAGGACGAGATCCGCGAGCACCCGCGCTTCGCGGGTGCCTTCGAGGTCGACGAGCGCCGCGCCGTCGCCTACCTGGACCTGCGCCACGCGTCGATGGCCCGGCGCCGACGCCTGTCGCGCACGATGGACGTCAAGATCGCCAAGCTGGCCAAGCGCTCCGAGCGGCTGCGCTACGGCGTGCTCGGCCTGCCGGGCGTGTTCGAGCGCTTCGAGCGGCGCGTGCTCGGCCGGCTGGGCCTCAACGAGGGCTTCCAGCGGATCCTGCGCGAGGTCGACCCCGAGCTGGTCGTCGCGCCGGTGGCGGGAACCGAGGCCGCGGCCTACGACCTCGAGCGCGGCGCGTCGGCGGTCGGCGCGCGCACGGTGCTGCTCGTCAACGGCTGGGACAACGTCTCCAGCAAGGCCTACTTCCCGGTGCTGCCGGATCTGCTGGGCGTGTGGGGCGATCAGAGCGTCGAGCACGCGGTCGCGATGCACGGCATCCCGCGCGAGCGCGCCGTGCCGATCGGCGTGCCGACGTTCGAGGGGCACTTCGCCTGGGACCCCGCGAGCTCGGCCAGCCCCTACGACTTCCCCTACGTGCTGTTCGCCGGCTGCGCGATCCCGTTCGACGAGCGCACGGCGCTGCGCCGGGTCGCCGAGGCGCTCGACCGCGCGGGCTCGGACGCGAAGATCGTCTACCGCCCGCACCCGTGGCGCCAGCCGCGGCGGGTCGACGACACGGTCGCCGAGGGCGAGTTCGGCCGCGTCGTGATCGACCGCCAGGTCCGCGAGCGCTACCTCGAGGCGACCGGGCGGATGTACGTCGCCGACGGCTACCTGCCGAGCCTGGACTACTACCCGGCGCTGCTGGGCTTCGCGCGCTGCGTGGTCTGCCCGCTGTCGACGATGATGGTCGAGGCGGCGATCGTCGAGACGCCCGTCGTCGCGCTCGCCTACGACGACCGCGTGCACGACATCCCGCCGAGCCTCGCCGCGGAGTTCGAGCACTTCCAGGGGATGGACGACATCGACGGCTTCGAGGTCGTCCGCGACCTCGCCGAGCTGGACGGGGCGCTCGCCCGCGCCGGATCGCGCCCGGCGACGGCGCCGTCGCTGCGCGAGCAGATCTCCTACTGGCTCTACAGCGACGACCGTCCCTACTCCGAGCGCCTTGCGGCGCTGCTGCAGGGCGAGCCCGCCCCGCTGCTAGCGTCGTGACGATGAACGATGCCGAGCGCTGGATCGCCGACTACCTGCGGCGCGACGGCGATGCCGGCGACGTCGATCTCGGGCCGCTGCTCGACGTCAACTTCGTCGAGCGCGGGCTGCTGGACTCGCTGGCGCTCGTCGCGCTGATCGCCGACCTCGAGGACCGCTTCGACGTGCGCCTCGACGCCGAGCAGATGCAGGACCCGGCGTTCATGACGATCCGCGGCATGGCCGCGGCCGTCGGCCGGTCACGCGCCGCCGCCTGAGCCGCGGACAAGGTAGTCGGGGTCCCGGGCGAGGCCCTCGAGCACGAGCCGCTCGGCCTCACGGGCGCGCAGCATCGCGACCTCGCCGCGCCCGAGCGGCGCGACGCGGAGGATGCCCTGCGCTCGCGCGTCGGCGTGGACGCGGTCGACGTAGGGCGCATGGTGCGCGTCGTCGAGGTCGCGGACGTTGTAGAGCACCTCGGTCTCGCGGGCGACGCCGTCGACCACGGTCGTGCCGCGAAAGCGCTTGAGGAAGCGGTACGGGACGGCGGCTGACTGCTCGACGTGGTGGATGAACGTCAGCGCGCCGCCGCCGACGCCGATCGTCAGCAGCGCGGCGTCGCGCTCGAGCAGGCGGGCGAAGATCGAGCCGGCGCCGAAGCAGTCGCCGGGAACGACGCTCGCGGCCAGCTCGCGGGCCCCGCCGCCGATCGCGACCACCGAGAAGATCGGGTCGAGCGAGCGCGCGGCGTCGGGGTGGCGCCAGAGCGCGCTCGACAGCGTGCCCATCGCGGCCGTCGGCGGCGTGGCGGCGGGATCGAAGACCTCGCCCTTCGTGTACGAGTAGGTGAACGCCGGCAGCACGAGCGTTCCCGCGGTCCCGAGCACCTCGCGGAAGGCGCCCAGGAACGCGGCGCCGATCGTGGCCTCGTCGAGTCCCTCGGCCGGGACGCCGAGCAGCGCGACGCCGGCGTGGGCGAAGACCACCTCGCCGTCGTGCAGGCCGACCTCGCGCAGGGCCCGCACGGTGGCGGCCTGATCGTAGTCCGGCGCACGCGTCACGCGCCGCCATCGTAGCCGCGGCAGGGCTCGGGGTCGCGCATATACTGCCGCGATGTCTCAGGGTGAGTTCCGGGTCGACCGGTCCTGGAGTGAGCAGGAGCGCTCGGCCCGGTCTCGACTGGTCGAGCTCTTCCGCGCCGCTCCGATCCCCGACGACGAGATCCTCGTCAACCTCGGCCTGTTCGCCACGCGACCGGCGCTGACGAAGCTCCTGTTCCTGCACGACGTCTACCGCAGCATCCTCGACGTACACGGCGTCGTCCTGGACCTGGGGGCGCGCTGGGGCCAGGCGCTGGGGCTCTTCGAGTCCTTCCGCGGCATGTACGAGCCCTACAACTACACGCGCCGACTCGTCGGCTTCGACACGTTCGAGGGCTTTGCCGGCGTCGGGGAGGCGGACGTGGCGGCTGAGGGCGAGTACGGCGTCACTCCCGGCTACGAGGACTTCCTGGCCGAGGTGCTGCGCGCCCGCGAGGACGAGAGCCCGCTCGCGCACATCCCGAAGTTCGAGCTCGTCAAGGGCGATGCCACCGAGACCGTGCCTCGCTGGCTCGACGAGCATCCCGAGGCGATCGTCGCGCTCGCGTGCTTCGACCTCGACCTCTACGAGCCGACGCGCGCGTGCCTGGAGGCGATCCGGCCGCGGCTGACCAAGGGCAGCGTCCTGCTCTTCGGCGTGCTCAACTCACCGCAGTTCCCGGGCGACACGATGGCGCTGCGCGACGTGCTCGGCTTGGACCGCTACGCGATCAAGCGCTCGCCGCGGGGGTCGTACCAGACCTACATCGTCGTCGAGTAGCGCCGCTCAGGCGGGCTCGATCAGCTCCGCCTGCAGCGCGACGCCGATCGCCTCCTCGACGTCCGCGAGCGCGTGGCCGCTGCGCTCGGCGACGTCCTGCGCCGAGTGCTCGCCGTCGGCGAGGTTGAGCACCCAGCGCAGCGCGCTCGCGGCGCCGCCGGCGTGGCGCGCGCCGAGCGTGGCGTAGAGGCCGCGACGGCCGAGCTGCGGCTCGCCGTAGGGGACCAGCGAGCGGTAGGTGACGTCGTGCTCGAGCGCCAGCGCGATCGCGTGGTAGGCGTCGATCGTCTCGCGCAGCGCGGCGAACGAGACGAACGACTTGTCGTCCAGCGACGTGTGGTACTCGGGGTAGGTCCCGTACATCGAGCGCATCAGCGAGGCGACCGGCAGGTCGTAGCCGGGCGAGCACCACTGGCGCTCGTCGCTGCCGCCGGGGAAGAAGTCGACGACGCGCGGCGCGACGCCGATGCCGGCCAGCGCGCGCAGCGCGACGCGGTCGGCGAGCGAGTCGCCGCGGCGCGAGCGCTTGAGCGTGAACGGCGCGTCGTCGCCGCAGCAGGTCACCTGGTAGCCGGCGACCACGCGCTCGCGCAGGCGCTCGCCCTCGCGCGCGAGGTAGGCGATCGCGCCGATCGTCTCGGGGCAGAAGACGAAGCGGTAGGTCAGCCGCCGGCGCTCCAGCGCCGCCAGGCGCCGGTGCAGGAAGGCGGCGACGAGCGGCCCCGACAGCTCGTTGTTGGCCATCGACGGGTGGCAGACGTAGGTCGAGATCAGCACCTCGCGCTCGGACTCGCCGGGCAGCAGCGCCTCGCCGATCGTCAGGCTGCCGTCGACCAGCTCGGTGTCGACGACGACCTCGTAGTCGCCGTCGGGCAGCGCGCGCCGCTGCGCGTCGGCGAGGCAGAAGCCCCAGCGCGGCTCGTAGTAGCTGGTCACGTAGGGGATCGCCTCGGGCTGCTCGGGCAGGCTGTGCAGGTGCTCGTCAAGCTGCGCGCGCGCGAGCGTGCCGCGGAACGGCACCGAGTAGGAGACGAGGTGCAGCGTGTGCTGCGCGACGTCGAGGATCCGCCGCCCGTCCGGCGCGACGACGTAGGCCTCGCGCACGACCCACTCCGGCGGCACGACCCAGTCGTGGACCGGCGTTCCGCTGGGCACCTCGATCTGCTGCAGGCCGGCGACGACCTCGCCGAGCACGTCGAGCGTCGCGCGCACGCCGGCGCCGGTGATGCTGCGCAGCAGCGGCCACAGGCGGTCGAAGCACGCCTCGAGCTCTCGCTCGGACTCCATCGCCGTGACGCTATCCGCTCGTCAGGCGGCCGGCCGCTCGCCGATCCCCAGCAGCGCGCGGAACTCGGCCGGCGGCGGGAAGCCGTCGAGCACGAGCCAGGGCTCGCAGGCCTCGAGCTCGGCGCGCTCGTGCGAGCCGGCGACGACGACGACGCGCGCGCCGATCGCATGGCCGGCGGCAACGTCGTGCGGCGTGTCGCCGATCACGAACGTGCGCTCGAGCGCGAAGCCCTCGCCCGCGAGCGCGGCCGCCGCCTGCACGGCGCGCCGGGCGATGTCCGCGCGCGGGGACATGTCGACGCTGAACGCCCCGCCGGCCGCGAAGAAGCGCTCGAGGCCGTAGTGGCGCAGCTTCGCCCGCGCGCCGGCGGGCGTGTTGCCGGTCAGCAGCAGCGACTGCACGTCGGGGCGCGCGTGCAGGTCGGCGAGGATCGCCTCGACGCCGGGCAGCACGGCGCCGGCGCGCAGGTGCAGGCGGTCGGGCAGGTGCTCCTCGTAGATCCTCAGGAAGCGCAGCACGGTCGCCTCGTCGGCCTCGTCGACGCCGCACTCGCGCAGCACCGCCTGGGCGACCATCGCGTCGGTGAAGCCGGCCGTCGAGAGATGCTCGAGCTCGGGCCGCGTGCCGGCGATCGCGTCGGCGGCCTCGACGAGCGCGAACAGGCCCGCGCGCCCGGTGCGCAGCAGCGTGCCGTCGACGTCCCACAGCAGCGTGTGCACGGCGCTCACGACAGGCTCGGCAGCGCGGCGACGCGCTCGGCAACCGAGGCGGCGTCGAGCGCGTGCGCGCGCAGCACCTCGTCGTTGCCGCCGCAGGCGGGGATGCCCTCGACGCCGAGGCGCGCTGCGACGGCGCCGATCGCCTCGGCCACGCCGGCGCCGAGGCCGCCCTCGACGAGGTGGTTGTCGAGCGTGACGACGGGCGCGCCGCCGACTGCCTCGGCCAGCCAGGCGGCGTCGATCCCCCGCGGCCACGGCAGCTCGATCACGGTCGCCTGCAGGCCGCGGCCGGCGAGCAGCTCGGCCGCCGAGAACGCCTGCGAGGCCATCACCGGGCCCGAGGCGACGAGCGCCACGTCGGTGCCGCGGCGCAGGACGCTGCCGCGGCCGGGCGCCAGCTCGCCGACGAGCGCCGGGTCGAACGGCAGCGCCCACGGCACCGAGGTCAGGCGCAGGTAGACCGGCCCGCTCGCCTCGCGCACGGCCCAGCGCACGGCGGCCGCGCACTGCGCCTCGGTGCTGGGCTCGATCACCGTCATCCCCGGCACCGACGCCATCAGCGCGACGTCGCGCAGCGACTGGTGCGAGTGCCCGGGGCCGCCGGGGACGAGCCCGGCCAGCGAGCCGGCGTAGATCACCCTCGTGCGCTCGGAGGCGTTGTTGAAGATCTGCTCGCCGGGGCGCGTCGAGAGGAAGCAGGCGAACGAGTGCACCGCCGGCAGCAGCCCCGCCAGCGCCATCGCCCCCGCCTGGGAGACCATGTCCTGCTCGGCGATGCCGCACTCGAAGAAGCGCTCGGGATGGCGCTCGCGGAACAGCGTCAGGCCGGTGTCGAGCACGAGGTCGGCGTCGAGCGCGACCAGCTCGGGCACGGCGTCGGCCTGCGCGGTCAGCTCGCGCGCGTAGGCGGCGACGAGCCGCTGCGGCGCGGCGCCCGTGGGCGCCTGCGAGCCGGCGCCCTCGCCGTCCGAGGCCGCCGATGTGCCGGCCGTGTCGTCCGCGGGCGTCGTCCGCAGCGGCGCGGCGCCCAGCGCCTCCAGGCGCGCGTTCAGGCGCTGCTCGATCTCGGCCGCCGCGCGCTCGTACTCCTCGGGCGCAGGCGCGCCCGAGTGGTAGCCGTACAGCGAGACACCGTCGTGGGGCAGCTCGCGCGGCTCCATGAACGACACGCCGGCGCCCTTGGTCGTGTCGGCGATCAGCATGCGCGGCCGGGCGCCGGCGCGCTCGCGCAGGCCCGCCAGCGCGTGCGCGACGCAGCCGACGTCGTTGCCGTCGCAGCGCGCGACGGCCCAGCCGAAGGCGCGCGCCTTGGCCTCGATGTCGCCGAGGTCGGAGACGGCGTCGACCCAGGTGTCGGACTGGATCTTGTTGTGGTCGACGATCGCCGTCAGGCGACCCAGCCCGAGGTTCGCCGCGCCCTGCAGCGACTCCCAGAGCTGGCCCTCCTGCAGCTCGCCGTCGCCGGTGATCACGTAGACGTCGCCGCCGCGCCCGGCGAGGCGGTCGGCGAGCAGGAAGCCCTTCGCCTTCGAGACGCCCATGCCGAGCGAGCCGGTGTTGGTCACGACCGCGGGCGTCGTCGCCACGTCGGGGTGGCCGGGCAGCCCCCCGAGCCGCCGCAGGCGGTGCAGCAGCGACTCGTCGAGGCGGTCGGTGCCGATCAGCACGGCGTAGACCGCGGGCGCGTCGTGGCCCTTGGAGGAGAAGGCGCGGTCGCCCTCGCCGAGCACCTCCAGGTGCAGCCAGCTGAGCACGTCCAGGCAGGAGAAGCTCGTGCCCAGATGGCCCGAGCCGGCGCGCGCGACCATGTAGAGGACGTCGAGCCGGCAGGCGTCGGCGAACGCGGCGGCGCGCGCGACCGGGTCGGCGTCGAGCGTGCGGATGCGGCGCAGCTCGTCCTGGCAGACGAAGCGCAGGCTCACGTCAGGCGCTTGTCGTGGTTGAGGTAGACGGTCTTCCAGTCCGAGTAGACGTCCAGCGCCTCGGTGCCCGCCTCGCGCCAGCCGGTGCCCGACGCGCGCTCGCCGCCGAACGGCATGTGCGGCTCGGAGCCGTACGTCGGCCCGTTGACCGAGACGACGCCGGTCGCCATCCGCCGCACGAACTCCTGGCCGCGGTGGATGCTCGCCGTCCAGATCGCGGCGGTCAGGCCGTAGGGCGAGCGGTTGGCCAGCTCGACCGCCTGCTCGAAGTCGTCGACGACGCTCAGCGTCGCGATCGGCCCGAACAGCTCGGTGCGCGCCAGCTCGCTGTCGGGGTCGGGGTCCTCGAGCACGGTCGGGGCCATGTAGTAGCCGCCGTCGTGCTCGGGCCCGGCCAGGCGCTCGCCGCCGGCGAGCACGGTCGCGCCCGCCGCCCGCGCGCGCGCCACGGCGCCGAGCATGCCCTCGAGCTGGCGCTCGTTGACGACCGGCCCGAGGTCGTGCTCGTCGCCGGGGCCGACGCGCTGGGCGGCGGTGCGCTCGCGCAGCAGCTCGACGAAGCGGTCGCGCACCGAGCGGAAGACGATGATGCGGCTGCCCGCCGCGCAGCGCTGGCCGGCGTTCGAGTAGGCCGACAGCGCCGCGGCGCTCGCGGCGGCCTCGAGGTCGGCGTCGTCGCAGACGACGAGCGCGTTCTTGCCGCCCAGCTCGAGGCAGACCTTCGCCAGCCGCTCGCCCGCGTCGCGCGCGATCCGCCGGCCGACGGCGGTCGAGCCGGTGAAGCTGACGACGGCGACGTCGGGGTGCTCGACGATCGGCGCGCCGGCCTCCTCGCCGTAGCCGTGGACGACGTTGAGCAGCCCGCCCGGCAGGTCGGCCTCGGCCGCCAGCCGCGCGAACGCGAGCGCCGTCTCGGGCGCGTCCTCGGAGGCCTTGAGCACGGCCGCGTTGCCGCACAGCAGCGCCGGGAACGCCTTCCAGGCGACGTTGGCGATCGGCGTGTTGGCGGCGATGATCAGGCCGGCGACGCCGAGCGGCTGGCGGATCGTCATCGCCTGGCGGCCGGGGACCGCGCTCGTCGTCGTGCGCCCGTAGAAGCGCCGCCCCTCGCCGGCGACGAAGTAGCCCATCTCGATCGCGCCGCCGACCTCGCCGCGCGCGTCGCCGGGCGACTTGCCGGTCTCGCCGGCGACGATCGCGGCGACCTCGTCGGCGTCGCGCTCGAGGAGCTGGGCGAGGCGGCGCAGGACGTCGCCGCGCGCGACCACGGTCTGCTCGGCCCACGCCGGCTGGGCGGCGAGCGCCGCGGCGACGGCGGCGTCCACGTCGGCCGCCTGCGAGCGCGCGACGAGCGAGCGCACCGCGCCGGTCGCGGGGTCGCGCTTCTCGAACGTCGCGCCGTCGAGCGCGCCGACCTCGGCGCCGCCGATCACGTTGCGGACCTCGATCATGCGCTGAAGCCCCCGTCGACGCGCAGCTCCTGGCCGGTCACGTAGCGGCCGGCGTCGGAGGCGAGGAAGACGAGCGCGCCGCCGAGGTCGGCCGGCTCGGCCATGCGGCGCATCGGCACGCGCGCGCAGTACTTGCGCAGGAACTCCTCGTCCTGGCCGGCGAGCACGCCGCCGGGCGAGATCGCGTTGACGCGCACGCCGGCCGGGCCCCAGAGCCGCGCGAAGTAGCGCGTCAGCGCCAGCACGCCGGCCTTCGAGGCGCCGTAGGCGGGCGGCTTGAGGAACGGCGGGTCGGCGTCGAGGTGGTCGTAGAGCGACGGGTCGGGGGCGAGCGTCGCGTACAGCGAGCCGACGTTGACGATCGACCCGCGGCCGGCGTCACGCATGCGCGCGCCGAACGCCTGCGTGGCCAGGAACGTGCCGGTCAGGTTGACCGCCAGCGTCGCCTCGAAGTCGGCCGCGGGGACGTCCTCGATCGCCCACGTGCTCGCCGCGGCGTCGGGCGGCTGGTCGATGCCGGCGTTGTTGACGAGCACGTCGACCGGCCCGAGCTCGGCGGCGACCGCCTCGAGCGCCGCGCGGTCGGTCACGTCGGCGACGCGCGTCTCGTATCGGGCCCGCCCACCCGGGTCGACATCTCCGCCCTCGCGCACGTCGAGGCCGACGACGCGCGCGCCCGCGTCCTCCAGCGCCCGCGCCCACACCGGCCCCAGTTGCCCGAGGATGCCGGTGACGACGGCGAGCCGGCCCTCGAGCGGCCGCTCAGCCGCCATCGGCGACGCGGCCGGCGAGGTCGGGCGCCGGCGCGAGCATGTCCTCGGCGACGGCCTCGTCGCGCGCCAGCGGCGCCAGCAGCGCGCGGCCGACGAGCGCGTCGGCCATGTAGGGCGGCAGGCCGTCGCCGGGCGAGCGAGCGATCAGGTCCTCGGCGGCGAGCACGTGGCCGGCCTCGAGGTCGCGCGCGGCGACCAGCGCCTTGCGCATCTTGCGCGCCGGCTCGGCCTCGCTGGCGTACGTCCGCTTGGTCCCGTCGCCCATCGCCAGGCGCGCGCGGCGCAGGTCGCGGACGAGCTTGCGCAGGCCGGCGGGCTCGAGCGAGAAGACGTGGTCGGTGCCCTTCAGCGCGCGGTTGAGCGTGAAGTGCTTCTCGACGATGCGCGCGCCGAGCACGTAGGCCGCGGTCGCCATCGCGATCCCGTTGTCGTGGCTCGAGAGGCCGACGACGGCGTCGGGGAACTCGTCGCGGTAGGTCGAGATCACGCGCAGGTCGAGCTCGTCCCAGGCGGCCGGGTAGCCGGCCGTGCACTGCAGCAGCGCGACCTGGTCGGAGGCCTCGCGCGCGGCCTCGTAGGCGCGGCGGACGTCGTCGAGCGTGGCCGCGCCGGTCGAGACGATCACCGGCCGCCCGGTCTGCGCGATGCGGCGGATCAGCGCGACGTTGGTGAGGTCGCCCGAGGCGACCTTGTAGGCCGGCATGTCGAGCTCGGCAAGGAACTCGACGCTCGGCTCGTCGAACGCGGTCGCGAACAGCGTGATGCCGATCTCGCGCGCGTAGGCGATCAGCTCCTCGTACTCGGAGCGGCCCAGCTCGAGCGCCTCGCGATGCTCGCCGTAGGTCGCGCCGAACGAGTTCTCGTGCTCGTAGGGCCTGTCGTAGAAGGCGCGCGTATAGAGGCGGCGGTTGTCGCGCTTCTGCAGCTTGACCGCGTTGGCGCCGCACGCCTTGGCCTCCGCCAGCAGCGCCCGCGCCTGCTCGACCGAGCCCTGGTGGTTGTGGCCGACCTCGGCGATGACGTAGCACTGCGAGTCGTCGTCGACGCGCACGCCGTCGATCGTCAGCGCGCGCTCTGCGCCAGCGGCCATGGGCACAGGGTATCGTCGCCGCCACCATGAACGGGGGCCCCACGCTCGTCGCGCTCGTCCCCGCGCGGGCCGGCTCCGAGCGCGTCCCGGGCAAGAACGTGCGACCGCTCGCCGGCCACCCGCTGCTGGCCTACTCGATCGCCGCGGCGCGCGCGGTCGGCGCCGTCGGGCGCGTCGTCGTCAGCACCGACTCGGAGGAGATCGCGGCGATCGCGCGCCACTACGGCGCCGACGTGCCGTTCCTGCGCCCGCCCGAGATGGCGACCTCGACGTCGCCCGACATCGAGTGGGTCGTGCACGCGCTGCAGGGCCTCGGCGAGCGCTACGACGCCTACGCGCTGCTGCGCCCGACGAGCCCGTTCCGCGGCGCGGCGGCGATCGAGCGCGGCTGGCGGCGCTTCCTGGAGCTGTCGGAGTCGCACGCGATCGACTCGCTGCGCGCCGTGCGCCCCGTGCGCGAGCATCCGGCGAAGATGTGGGTGCTCGAGGGCGAGACGATGCGCCCGCTGCTGGACCAGTCCGGCGAGCGCCCCGAGCCGCACAGCCGCCAGTACAAGTCGCTGCCGCCGGTCTGGGTGCAGACCTCGTCGCTGGAGATCGCGTGGTCGCGCGTCGCGCTGGCGGACGGCAGCCTGGCGGGCGCCGTCGTGGCCCCGTTCCTCGAGCAGGGCCACGAGGGGCTGAGCATCGACTACGAGGACGAGTGGGAGCGCGCCGAGGCGCTCGCCGCCTCGGGCGAGGCGCCGCTACCGGCGATCGACGCCGCGCCCTGGCCGGGATCGTTCACGTAGTCCGGCAATACCGGGTATACCGTGCAGGCATGGCCAAGGTGATGGTCTCGCTTCCCGACGACCTGCTCAGCGCCGTCGACGACGAGGCGCGGCGCCGCGGCACCACGCGCAGCGGGCTGCTGCGCGAGCTGGCCGAGCAGTCGCTGGGGGGGCGCAGTCGTCGCCGAGCCGAGCGCATGGCCCGGATCGGCGCCGGCGGGCGGGCCACCGGCCACGGCGGCGCCGTCGCCGAGGTCGTCAAGGCCATGCGCCTGGGCCGTTGAGCCTCTGGCTCCTCGACGCGAGCGTCCTCCTGGCCAGCGAGGACGCCGACGACGAGCACCACGACGACGCCGTACGGCTGCTCGTCGGCGAGGACCCGCTGGCCACGCTCGATCTCGCGCTCTACGAGGTCGCCCACGTCGCCGTGCGGGCGTGGGCCGACGCGACGGCGGCCGACCGCCTGCTCGAGCGCGTGGTCGCGCTCGCCGACGACGGCGGGCTCGTGCGGGCCGATGCGGAGCTGCTCGGCCGCGCGGCCGCGCTGGCCGGCGAGACGGGCCTCTCCGTGTACGACGCCGCCTACGTGGCGGCCGCAGACCGGGTCGGAGGGCGTCTGGTCAGCTGCGACGTGCGCGACCTCGTCTCGCGTGGGCACGCGGTGCGTCCCGCCGACGCCCGGCCCGATCGCTGAGGGCGGCGGACCGGCCCTCAGGCCGACGCGCCTTGGCCGGCCGCGTCGCGCACGTCCCCGGCGTCGCCGACGCGCTCCTCGTGCGACGGCACGGGGACGAGCAGCGCGCCGTTGCGCTTGCCGAAGTCCGAGGCCGAGTAGTCGGTCATGTCCTCGACGTCGAAGTAGCCGCTGAGGCGGTCGTCGTGCTCGCCCTTGAGGCGCTTGCCGATCACGACCCGGAACTGGTAGGCGGCCTCGTTGAGCACGTGCGCCGGGTAGGTGAAGCGGACCACGTGGCGGCCGGGCTCGCGGACCTCGGGCACCGGCCCGCCGGCGTCGTCGTCGTTGACCTTCGACAGCATCAGCCCGTCGGCGCGGTAGAGGATCAGCCAGACGTGGTCGCCGACGAGCCGGCGGTTGACCTGGAACTCGGCCTCCATGACGATCGGCTCGTCGTTGCCGAAGCGCGTCGTCGCGCGCCCGTCGGCGGTCTTGGCCGCCAGCCGCACGAAGCACGCCGGCCGATCGGGGTCGTTGTCGAAGACGACCTCCTCGGCGGTGTCGGCAACGCCCAGCATGTAGGCGTCGACGACCTCGTCGACCGGGGCGTCGAGGGCGATCCGGCCCTGGTCGATCAGCAGCCCGCGCGTGCAGAGCTGGCTGACGGCGGCCATGTTGTGGCTGACGAAGATCACCGTGCGGCCCTCGCCGCCGACCTCGTCGAGCTTGCCCAGGCACTTGCGCTGGAAGGCGGCGTCGCCGACGGCGAGCACCTCGTCGACGATCAGGATGTCGGGCTCGAGGTGCGCCGCGACCGCGAACGCCAGGCGCATGTACATGCCGCTCGAGTAGCGCTTGACGGGCGTGTCGACGAACGGCCCGATCTCGGCGAACTCGACGATCTCGTCGAAGCGCCTGGCGATCTGGCCGCGCGGCATGCCGAGGATCGCCCCCTGGAGCTTGATGTTCTCGCGGCCGGTCAGCTCCGGGTGGAAGGCGGTGCCGACCTCGAGCAGCGTCCCGACGCGGCCGTAGACCTCGGCCCGCCCGGCGCTCGGCCGCGTGATCCGGCTGAGGACCTTCAGCAGCGTCGTCTTGCCGGCGCCGTTGCGCCCGACGACGCCGAGCGCCTCGCCCTGCTGGAGCTCGAAAGAGATGTCGCGCAGCGCCCAGAACCAGCGGTCGTCCTCGCGCTTGGGGCGCAGGCCTCCCAGCGGCGCCCGGGCGAGGCGCACGAGCGACTCGCGCGCGGTCTTGTAGGGCTGCAGCTGGAGGCCGCGGCGGTAGCGCTTGCCGAGCCCGTCGGCGGTGATCGCGGGGGCGCTCATATGCGGTCGGCGAAGGTGTCCTCGACGCGCCGGAAGTACAGCAGCGCGCCCGTGAAGATCGCGACGGCGACGACGGCGGAGACGACGAACAGCAGCACCGGCGCCCGCGGCGTGCCCAGCAGCGTCCAGCGGAAGCCCTCGACGACGCCGGCCATCGGGTTGACGCCGAGCACGACCCGCCACGGCTCGGGGACGATCGAGCTGGGGAACGTGATCGGCGTCGCGAACAGCCAGAACTGCGTCAGGAAGGGCAGCACGTACTGGACGTCGCGGAACTCGACGGCGAGCGCCGAGAGGCCGAGCGCGAAGCCGACCGCCGTCACGGCCACCAGCAGCACGAACGCCGGGAACAGGACGATCTCCCAGCCCGATGGCCAGACGCCGTAGAAGGCCATCATCGCCACGAGGATCGCCATCGCGATGACCATGTCGACGACGCCCGCCATCACCGCCCCGAGCGGGATGCCCAGGCGGGGGAAGTACTGCTTGGTGATCAGCGACTGGTCGCGCACGAGGCTCGTCGCGCCCATCGCCATCGCGTATTGGAAGAACTGCCACGGCACGAGCGCCGCGAACGCGAAGATCGGGTACGGCACGCCGTTGGACGGGACCTTCGCCAGGCGCCCGAGGAAGAGGCTGAAGACGACCATCGTCGTGAACGGCTGCAGCACCGCCCAGGCCGCGCCCAGCGCGGTCTGCTTGTAGCGGACGCTGACGTCGCGCCACGTCAGGAAGCCGACCAGCTCGCGGTAGTCCCACAGCTCGCGCAGGTTCAGCGCCGCCCAGCCCGAGCGCGGCTCGATGACCGTGCGCTTCAGCGCGTGCCCGGGCGGCGTTGCGAGCGTCGTCGTGTCGGAGATGGCGGGCATCGGAGGACGGCGAGCTGCCGCCGGCCCATGATAGGCGGCGTCCTGGCGGCCGCCGGGCGGGCGCTACGGCCCCGGCAGCGCCTTCGGGCTGCCCGCGTCGACGGGCTCGATCCAGATGCGCCGGAAGCCGGCGAACGCCAGCCGCACCAGCAGCCAGCCCTGGCGGAAGCGGTGGATGTTCGTCTCGCCGTAGACGCGCGCCGCATAGCGGACCGGCACGTTGACGATCCGCAGCCCCAGCAGCGAGCTGCCCAGCAGCAGGTCGAAGTCGCCGAACGGGTCGTGCTCGCGGAACTGCGCGCGCTGCGCGCGGATGCGCTCGTAGTCCTCCCGGAGGATCACCTTCGTCCCGCACAGCGTGTCCTTGACGTACTGGCCGAGCACGAAGCACAGCAGCCAGCCGAACGCCTTGTTGCCGAGCATGTTCAGGAAGCGCATCGCGCCCGGCTCCATGCCGTAGACGAGGCGGTTGCCGTTGACCATCTCGCCGGCGCCGGAGGACAGCGCCTCGTAGAACTTCGGCAGGTCCTCGGGCGGCACGGTCATGTCCCCGTCGAGGATCATCAGCACCGGGTTGCGGGCGTGCTCGAAGCCCTCCCAGACGGCGTTGCTCTTGCCGCGGCCGGTCTGCACGACGAGGCGCATGTCGCGCTCGGGGTGCTCGGCGATCGCCCGCTCGATGCGCGCGCGCGTGTCGTCGGTCGAGCCGCCCTCGACGAACAGGACCTCGGTGCCGGGCCCCATCTCGGGGATGCGGCGGACGAGCTCCTCGATCGAGCCCGACTCGTTGCGGCACGGGACGACGACCGTCACGCCCAGCGGCTCGCGCCGGCGCGGGGCGGGCCGTGCGATCACCCATGAGCTCAGGCAGAGCTGGCGGATGCCGGGCAGGCGGCCGAGGAAGCCGTTGACCGGCAGCGACAGCGGCCGCGAGCGGACCGGCAGCAGCACCTCGTTGCGGCGCGTGACGGTCTCCAGGCCGGCGAGGCTGAGCAGGTCGCCGAGGTCGCGCGGGGCGACCCAGTTGCGCACCGGCCGCCACGGGCGCAGCCGCAGCGCGGCGAGCAGCGCCAGCGGCGCGCGCCAGAGGTTGCTGTACGTGCTGACGACGACCCGCGTGCGGTCGTGGCAGTGCGCGGCGACGCGGTCCATCAGCGCCTGGAGGTCGTCGACGTAGGGAACCAGGTCCTGCAGGACGACGTAGTCGAAGCGCTCGCCGAGGTCGAGCTCCTCGCCGGCGACGCACTCGAAGCGCAGCTCGGGATGGCGCTCGCGCGCGGCGGCGACCATCGCCGGGCTGACGTCGACGCCGACGCCGCGCGAGGGCGCCAGCGCCGCGAGCAGGTCGCCGCGGCCGCAGCCGATCTCGAGCACGCTGCGTCCCGGCGAGATCAGCGAGCGGTGCAGGCCGCGGGCCAGCAGGTGGTAGCCGGAGGTGCGGCGCAGCCAGCGGTCCTCCTCGCGGGCGAGGCGGTCGAAGTGGGCGACGACGGCCTCGTACGGCCCGGACACCCGGCGCATCCTAGAAACACGGCTCGACGCCGCTCAGGCCTCGGCGAGCGCGGGCCCCGGCACGACGAGCTCGGCGTCGTGCGAGGAGGCCCGCGCGAGGCGGCGCTTGCGCCGCAGGAACCGCCGCTCCACGAGGCGGTAGGAGAGCGTCGCCACGGCGACGCTGGCCGCGAGCGCGACGAGCTTGCCGGGGACGACGCCCAGGCGGTCCATCAGGTGCGCGCGCCCGGCGAAGATGATCGCCGGGCGGTGCCAGAGGTACAGCGCGTAGGAGATCTGGCCGACGAACACGACCGGCCGCAGTGCCAGGCCGCGCGCCAGCGGCCCCTGCCCGTCGAGCACGCCGAGCAGGCAGACCGCGGCGGCGACGTCGAACGCCGTCAGCAGGCCGTCGTAGGGCGCCGACGGCCGGGCGACGACGACGAGCACGGCCATCGCGGCGGCGGCGACGGCGGCCGTGGCGGGCGTGCCCGCGCGGCGCGTCCAGCCGGGGGCGTGGCGGCGCGCGAACGCGGCCACGCAGCCGACGAGGATCGAGTCGAAGCGCGTCACCGATCCGGCGTCGAGCGTCGTCGGGTGCGCCGGGGCCAGCGCCGTGCGGACGGCGACGACCGCGACGACCGCGGCGGCGACGAGCGGCCCCGCACGCCGCACGCGACCTGTGCCCGCCCCGAGCGCCACGAGGACCGCCGGCCAGACGAGGTAGAACTGCTCCTCCATCGCCAGCGACCACAGGTGCTTGAGGTCCTGTGCGGGCAGGCTGTCCCAGATCAGGCCGAGGTTCATCGTGTACGTGGCGCCGTAGGCGACCTGGCGCCAGACGACCGACTCGTCGACGAAGTGGTGGTCGCTGACGACCCCGACGACGATCAGCGCCACGTAGAAGCCCAGCAGGACGGCGAGCGCCGGCACCAGCCGCAGGGCGCGCCGGCGGTAGAAGCGCGACAGCGAGACGGAGCCGAAGCCGTCGCGCTCCTCGAGCAGCAGCGTCGTGATCAGGAAGCCGCTGAGGACGAAGAAGAGGTCGACGCCGAGGTAGCCGCCGGCGACGCCGCAGTAGTGCACGAGCACGACCAGCGCGATGCCGACGGCGCGCAGGCCGTCGAGCGTGGGCCGGTAGCCGAGCGCCTGCGTGGGCGAGCCTGCTGACACGACCGGCTATCACACACCGCTCTACGGTGTCTTTGCAAGTCCGCCCGGCGGCGGCTCAGCGGCGCCCGTGCTCGGCGCGGGCCCAGCGGGCGTAGCGGGCCAGACCCGCGTCGAGCGGCACGGCCGGGCCGAAGCCGAGCGCGCGCAGCGCCGTCACGTCGGCCCGCCAGCGTCGCGGGTCGCCCGAGCGCTCCCGCCCGTCGAACTCCACCCGCGCGCCGCCGAGCTCGGCGGTCAGCCGCTCGGCCACCGCCCGCACCGTCGTCTCCTCGCCCGAGGCGACGTTGATCCGCTCGTCGGCGAAGGCCGCCTCGCGGGCGATCGTCGCCAGCGCGCGGGCGACGTCCTCGACGTGGAGGAAGTCGCGCGTCTCCTCGCCGGTGCCCGACAGCGCCACGACGCCGCCGTCCAGCGCCTGGCGGGCGACGTCCCACAGCAGCTGGCGGCGCAGACCCTCGCCGTAGGCCGAGAAGACCCGTGCGACGGCGACGGGCAGCTCGCGGCCGCGGTGGCGCTCCGAGAGCAGCCGCTCGCAGAGCAGGCGGTGGCGGCCGTAGGGGGAGACCGGCGCCGGCGGCGCGGTCTCGGCGATCGGCAGGACGCCGGGGTCGCCGTAGACGGCGGCGCTGGAGACGAGCAGGAAGCGCGGCGGCCGCGGCAGTCGGCCGACCTCGCCGAGCACGGCCTCGAGCACGTCGACCGAGCCGGCGCGGTCGGCCGCCGGGTCCTCGATCGAGGCGCCGACCGACGCCGGCCCGGCGCAGTGCACGACGACGTCCGGGGCGGCCCCGGCCAGGCGGGCGCTCCAGCCCGCCGAGGGGATCTCCTCCGACGGGCGCCCGCAGCGGACCACCGTCTCGCCGTCGGCCTCCAGCCGGGATGCGACGGCGCGGCCGATGAAGCCGTATGCGCCGTTGACGACGACTACCATCGCCGCACGGCGACCGCGACCCCGTAGCCGATCTCGTCGAACTGCCAGGTCGCGTAGCGGCGGTCGGCGGCGACCACCCGCCGCCAGACGTCGACCAGCGCCGGGTGGTAGGGGTGGCGCATGTCGTCGAAGACCAGCGCGCCGCCGACGCGCAGCCGCGGCAGGACCGCGGCGAGGTCGCGGGCGGCGCCGCGCACGGAGTGATCGCCGTCGACCGTGATCAGGTCGAAGCTGAGGTCGCGGCGCTGCGCGAACAGGCGCGGGACGACGCGGTGGCTGTCGCCGCTGAGCAGCTCGAGCCGGCCGCGGTGGCCGAGCCGCGCCATCTGCTCGCGCACGAGCTCGGGCCCCGGGTTCTCCATCCCCGCGTAGTCGGCCATCCACATGTCGACGCCGACGATCTCGCACTCCGGCGCCGTCGCCGCGACGATGCCCATGCTGCGGCCGCGGCGCACGCCGATCTCCAGGTACGAGCGCGGGCGCAGCAGCCGCGCGGCGGCCAGCAGCGCGGTCGTGATGTCGGCGAAGCGCCAGGCCTCGCCGCCGGCGCGGCGGCCGGCGCCGACGAACTCGCGCACGTAGGAGACGTAGTCGTCGCCCTCTTGGCGGGCGACGAGCGCCATCGCCTCATCGAGCGTCGCCGGCTCGCAGGCGAGCGCGCCGATCGCCTCGGCGCCGACGACGACGCCGTCGTAGTAGTCGAGCCCGCCGTCGTCGCGCGCGTGGCGCACGTCGACGTGCGCGTCGGTGTGCGGCCCGCGCGGGCGGGGCGTGGGCGCCAGCCGCCCGAGGCGATCCCTCGCGTTCACGAGGCGCGAAGCTAGCAGGGCGCGACCTCGCCGACGACGGCGCGGTAGGCGGCTGCGAACGCGGCGCGGCGGGCGGGCAGCTCGGCGGCGGCGCGCGCGGCGCGGCGCCGCTCGGCGGCCGGGTCGAAGGCGTCCCAGGTCTCGGCGAGCGCGTCGGCGAGGCCCTGCGGGTCGCGCGGGTCGAAGTAGCGCCCGTCGGGCGGAGCCTGCTCGCGGTGCACGGGGATGTCCGACAGCACGACGCGCTTGCCGATCGACTTGGCCTCCTCGACCGTCGTGCTCCAGCCCTCGAACAGCGAGGGGTTGAGCAGCGCGACGGCGGCGTGCATCAGCGCCACGACCTCGCCGTAGGGCAGCCGGCCGAGCATCCGCATGCGGTCGCCGACGCCGAGCGCCTGCGCGCGCGCGCCCAGCTCGTCCAGCAGCCCCGGGTCGCGGTAGTCGCGCGTGTCGCCGGTGCAGGCGACGACGACGTCGTCGCGGCCGCGCTCGCGCAGCACGCCCAGCGCCTCGACGACGACGGCGTGGTTCTTGTGCGCCCACACCTGGTTGGGCAGGTGCACGAAGCGCTCGAGCCCGAGCCGCTCGAGCAGGGCCGCGGTCTGCGCCGGGTCCGGCGAGGGCGGCGGCGCGGGCACGAAGTGCAGCACGCGCCCGCGGGCCTGCGGCGCGCGGGCGCGCAGGTCCGACAGCGCGTCGGCGCTGGACACGATCACGCGCTCGGCGCGGGCCACGGCGCGGCGGATCTCGAGCTCGCGCAGCAGCCGCTCCGAGCGCGAGAACAGCTCCGGCAGGTGGCGATGCTGGAAGTCCGGGATCCACGACAGCACGGGGATCGGGCCGCCGGGCGGCGGGCTGTGCGAGAGCACGTCGATCCCCTGCCGGGCGAGCAGG